>JAFAQW010000011.1 GCA_019245995.1 Vulcanimicrobiota bacterium
ATCGCGGTCACCTGTCCCGGCGTGGCGCCGAGCGGCACCAAATAGGTGCTGGGAAAAAGAAAGCCCTCCAGGTTCTTCGTGCGCGTTCCCTCCACGTTGATGGACCCTTCCAAGAAATGGTGGCGAAAGGCCGTCGAAGGCCCTATACCCTCGGCTTGAAGGCGCCCGGCGATCTGTTCGGCCGTAAATCCCTCGGGAATCGTCACCCAGGCGGCGACCTGCGCGCCGCCCGTGACGAGGGAGCGCAACACCTCGGCCTGCGTCTGATGGCCGTCGAAGCGGTACTCGCCGGCACGCACGGCGGCCTCCTCACCACGGAGGCGCCCCAGGATACGAAACGTGGCGACGTGCGCGATCACCCCGCGTTGTGCCAGTTGCGCGGCGGTCTCCGCAAAGGTGGCTCCGCGAGGAACGATCACATCCACGGGCGCTTGCGGATGTGACCGGTCCTCGAAGGTCGCATACCAGACGGCGAGCGCGACGCCGGCGATCACCAGCACGCACAGCGCAACGGATGCGGTCAGGATATTGCGCAGCTTCACGCCGACTCGTTGCGGCGGCGGGCGAGGAACGACTCCAAGATCAAGGCGGCCGCCATTGCGTCAACGATCTCGCGCCGCTTACGGCGGGACACGTCCGACGCGATCAATGTCTTGGTTGCCTGCGCCGTCGTCATGCGCTCGTCAACGCGATGGACCGGGCCGCCAAAGATCCGGCGCAACTCTGCCACGAACGGATCCATGGCGCGCGCCGCCACGCCACGCTCGCCGCTGAGCGCGATGGGGTCGCCGACCACGAGCTCCTCGACCGCGTACGACTCGAAGTAGCCTTGGAGCTGTGCGAGATCGTGGCGCCGATTCACGCGTTGGATCGTTGCGAGCGGAATGGCC
Organism: Vulcanimicrobiota bacterium; assembly: GCA_019245995.1. Classification (GTDB taxonomy): domain Bacteria; phylum Vulcanimicrobiota; class Vulcanimicrobiia; order Vulcanimicrobiales; family Vulcanimicrobiaceae; genus Cybelea. The sequence goes on from JAFAQW010000011.1 coordinate 891, forward strand.
AGATTCGTGCCGCCTTGCGCGATTGCGATGCCAATGCGCTTGCTGCCGACGTCGAGCGCCATGATCATCGGCCGGCACCGAGTTCGTTCAGCTCCGCCGTCGCTTTCGGACGGCGTCCCAAATGGTGCGCGATCAGTTCCTCGGCCGCGCTGGCCGAGCCGGGGGTGGCGGCGACGACCGCGTCCCCGCCTTTGGGCCGGGCCAACGCTCGCAGGTTGTCCAGATCAACGGGTTGCAGCTCCGCCAGGTCGCGCCACCGCTCGCGACACGCGTCGTGCAGAACGCCTCCGGCCTGCGCGTCCAGCCACATGCGTTCGCGGCTCAGCGCACCGCCGCACCGGATGCACGACTCGAGCGGCGGAGCCAAACCCAAAAGATCGAGCAGCCGCAGCGAGAAGCGCGGCAACAGCGCGCCCGGTGCGGACGACGTCGCGACCGCGGCGACGGCTCGGCACAGCAGTTCGTAGACATCGGGCATGGCCATTTCCGGTTCGGAAAAAGCATCCACGAGCTCCGCGATGACGCTCGCCACGACGTAGCGCGCCGGTTCCACGATTTGCGTCCAGTGGGCCCGCAGAATCTCGGCGGCGACGATCACGTCCAGGGAGCGGCCGCGGTGCATCTCCAGGCTACACTCGTTGCCGAACTCAAGACGACCGGCGAGATGACTGCGCGGCCGGCGGGCTCCCTTGGCCACCGCCTCGATCTTGCCGTGCTCTTGCGTGAAGAGCGTTACGATGCGGTCGGCCTCGCCAAGCTGGCGCCTACGCAAGACGACGCCGCGCGTCTTATAGGCGCGCGGCTGCGTCAGTGTCCTGTACTTCCTGTGGCTGATTCGGCGTGCCGTTCGTATACACGCGCACGCTCAAAATGCGACGGCCGCGCGTACGATCCACTCGCAGTCGCGTGTGGTCGTCGGCGTCGATCTCCTCGCCCTCGTTTGGCAGGCGGCCGAAAAGTCCGACGGTGTAGCCGCCGATCGTTTCGAAGTCTTCGGTTGGCAGGTTCGTGCCCAGCTTCGCATTCACGTCTTCAATGTTGGTCCCGGCCTCGACCACGGCTTCGAGCTCCGAGACGACTGCGATCGGTTCTTGCTCGTCGGTATCGTGCTCGTCGCGGATCTCACCGACGATCTCTTCCAAGAGATCTTCCATCGTCACCAGCCCCGCGGTGCCACCGTACTCGTCCACGACGATCGCGAGCGAGAACTTGTCGCGCTGCATCTCGCGCAAGAGGTCCGCGATCTTCTTGGTCTCCGGGACGTGCACGGCCGCTCGCATCAGCGTCCGCACGCTCGCGTGCGCGAGCGACCCGCTCGCGAGCGCGACCAGCAACTCGCGATCGTGCACGACGCCCACGATGTCGTCCTTCGATTCCTGATAGACCGGCAGCTTCGAGTAGCCTTCGGCGATGACGACGTCGAGCACGCGCCGCGGCATATCGTCCACCGAAACCGCCACCATCTCGGGTCGCGGCTTCATCACTTCACGCACGATCGTATCACCAAACTCCATCACCGAATGAATGAGTTCGCGTTCCTGCTCCTCAATCACGCGCTGTTCTGCGCCGGCATTCACGAGCGCCCGAATATCTTCTTCCGTCACGAAGACCGCGTGCGAATGCTTAATCCGCAGCGTTCGGAGCAAGACATCGGTGACGAACTGAAACGCGCGGGCGATGGGTGCGATCACGTAGGACGCGTAGCGCATGGGCAGCGCCAGCCGCAACGCCCAGCGCTCGCTGTCTCCCGTCGTGATCGTCTTGGGGATGATCTCGCCGAA
>JAFAQW010000098.1 GCA_019245995.1 Vulcanimicrobiota bacterium
CCATGGCGCCGCTGCACCGACCACGCCCACGCGCTGATCTGCCTCGCGCCGAGCTCGTTCTCGAGCGGCAACATGCCGAGCGCGATGAAGAGTGGGCCGGCGTTCACGCGGCGCAGCATCCACGAGAGCCACGGAAGGCGCTCCGCCATGAAGCCGGGCTCGTACATGCGGCGCGAACTCGCCGTGAACACGGGATGCCGCCAGGGGCCGCTGCGCACGGTCGTGGTCGATACGATGGCCGGCGATTCGAAATCGTGCTGATGGTTTGCGACGATCAGCGTCGGACCGCGCCGCCGCGGCAAGGCTCCCCAAGTTCGCATGCGATAGGCGAGATGATCCCATGCGAAGTTGGAAAGCACCGCGAGCGCGCGCACCGGCATCGCCCACAGTGACGAAATCGGACGGTGGCCCACGCGCAGCACCGTCAGCGATGCCAGCGCGAAGCTAAAGCCCGACAATCCGAAGACGGCTTGATAGCCGGCGCGCGCGCCGTGGAAGTATCCGATCAGCCATCCGCCGACCAAAGGCGCGACCACGTTGGGCAGCAGCGTGGCGATGCCCCACAAGCCAAGGTCGCGCGCCACGTCCCGCAGCTTCGGGATCGAATCCATCGCCAGTGCCCAACCACTCGAGAGTACGCCGCCGAAACCGATGCCAAACAGCACGGCGGACGGGAGCACCCAGCTTAACGTGGGAGCCAGCGCGAAGCCGATCGTCGCCGCAGCCATGGCGGCGCCCGCAAGCGCGGTCACGACTTTGCGCGACGCTCGATCCGAAAGCAGCCCCAAGTACACGCTCGAGCCGACGGCTCCGACGATCGTGGCGAAGGCGTAAAGCGCCGTTCCCGCCGACGGATTGCCGACGCGCACGATGTCGCGAAAAAAGTACAAGACGAACGTTTGCAACATCGTGAGTCCAAAGAACACCAGCGTGCGCGCCACGAACACGACGATGAAGTCGTGCCAATCCCGCACGTGAGCGTGGTCCTCCTCGCCGTACGTGCCGTCGCCGATTCCCAGGAGCGAGAATGCACCTAACCCCATGATTGCCGCCGCCGCCACAAAGGTGAGCCTCGGATCGGGCATCACGCCGGCAATCGCGAACCCGAGCACGGCTCCGGCGAGCGTCGTCGCGCCACGTATGCCGGAAACGGCGCCCCATTGCGTCCGCGGCACGAGCTCCGGCAACAGAGCTTGATAGGCGCACAGTGCGATATTGGCTCCCGCCGTCGCCACGATCAACAATAACGCGAAGGTTGCGAGTGAGTTGGCATAGGCGAGCGCGACCAACGCCACGACGTCGATGACGATGCCAACCGCGACGAAACGCCGGCGCGAGCCGCCCTGGCGCCGCAATCGATCGGAAAGCCAACCGCCCCACGGTGGGACGATCATGGTCGCAAACGCCGCGACGCTCGCAAGAACGGACAGGACGAAGACGTGATCGCGCGGGGCGAGTCGCAACGTTGCGGCCGGAACGGCGATGGTCATCAACGCCGTGTCTTGAAAAGTGAGCGGCAGCCACAGCAAATTGAGCATGGCCCAGTTGCCGATACCGCGCGCCTGCGCCGCCGAAAAGTTCACGGACGAAAGGCTATTGCTTGACTGCGTCGATCAGAACGATTCCTCGACCGCCGAAATCGCGAAGCTGGTCGAGGGCGGCGACGGCGGCGCCGATGGGCGTATCGGGATTGGCCGCTTCGCTCAGCGAGAACCCCAGTTGGCGTTTTGCCTGCGCGTCGAGGGGATCTCGCAACGTGGATGGCATCAATTTAAATTTACCGACGAGGCCGAGCATTGGGCCGGCCTTGTCGCCGAGCGTACCGGGATCCACCGCAATGACGACTACTCCGTGGCGTTTTCCGTTCTGGCTCGATTCGAACGGGACGAAGTCCAGGCCAAGGTCGCGCGTGTGCGCGCGAACGGCATCGATACCATTGCCGCGCAATGCGACGGAGTAGCCCGCGGGGGGCTGCGCGCTGAGGTCGGCGAGCCACGTTTCCAACGCGGGCATCATCGCCTGCGTGCCGGCGACGACGTCGTGACCGGCGTAGGTACCGGCGCCTTGCGTGAAGACGGATCGATCCGCGAGGCCGGGACTACTCCGAATGGTCGTCCGCCAACTGCGCGTTGACAGCACGTTGGCGCCCTCGAAGAGCGGGAACGCGATCGCATTCGTGGCTTTCGGAGAGGGGTTTCCTCCCTTGCTTTCGTTTCCGCCGGAACAGGCGGCGAGCGCAGCGAGCATGACGAGTGCGCCGAGGCGTATACGCAGCACGTGACGCCGATTCGAGGAGAAGCCGCTGCGCCCCCGTAAGCCGCATCGGTGCCGCTCTCGTACGGATCGTACCTCAAGCTCGACGGCTTGCTGCGGCTGCAGCAGCCGCTCTCGAATCCGTCACACCACGACGAAATGCTCTTCATCATCATCCATCAGGTTTACGAGCTGTGGTTCAAGCAACTGTTGCACGAAATCGACGCCACGGCGGAGGGAATCGATTCGGGCGACTTACTGCGCGTTGCCAAAAATTTTCGCCGGATCCACTCGATTCAGCGATTGATCGAGGAACAGGTGGATATCCTCGAAACGATGACTCCACAAGAGTTCAACCAGTT
>JAFAQW010000266.1 GCA_019245995.1 Vulcanimicrobiota bacterium
TCGTCGCACAGCAGCGCGTTGCCGTCGAACCCCACAACGATCCAATCGCGCACCAGCATCTTGACGATCTCCAAGCCCTCGCTCAGCGACTCACGCGTTGCCCACGACTCTTCCGGCGACTTCCCCGCGACGCTCGTGAAGAACCACTCGATGACCGCGGCGCGAACCGATTCCTCCCGCGGCGTCAGCGCCGCGAGCGCGCGCCGCACACTGCCGGCGCCCAGCGACACGCCGAGTTTCACCGCCTTCGCATCGTAGCCGAGCCCGGTGAGGATCTCGCCCAGCTCGCGCTTCGACAGCAGCGGAAAGCGCACGTCGATCAAGCGAGAGCGAATCGTGTCCAGCAGGCGCCCCGGCGTGGCGGTCGTGAGGATCATCACCAGACCGCTCGGCGGCTCTTCGAGCAGCCTCAACAAAGCGTTGGCGGCTTCGTGCGTCGCGAAGTCTACGTCGCCGAGCAACAGCACGCGCATTCCGCCGGAGTACGACTGCAAGGAAAGCTGGCGCACCAAGTCGCGCGCCGACAGCTCCTCGGCCTCGTGAAAAGCGAGCGGTGAATCGGCGTCGCCGATCCGCAGCGCGCCGGTATGCTCGAGGAAGTCGGGATGACGCGTGTGCTCGCGCCCAAAGAGCGCGCACGAGGAGCAGTCGCCGTCGTATCCCAGCACGCCCCTCTTGGACGCCAAACAGAGAACCGACTGCGCGAGCCGGCGCGCAAAGGTCTTCTTCCCGATGCCGGCGGGACCGGTGAAGCAATACGCGTGCGCCAGTTGCTCCTTGCCGAGCGAACCGAAGTACCGCTTCGGCCCCTCTGCGCCGACGACGTCGAACCGCAGCTCGCTCACGAAACCGGCGCATTCATCCTGGAGCGAAGCGCCGTCCACGCGCGCTCCAAAAGTTCTTCCGCGGTAAGCAATGCATCAAGAACCACATGCTGGGGCTCGCGCGCGAGCTCCAGAAATCCGGCCCGCACGCGTTCGTGGAACGCATCGTCTTCGCTTTCGAGCCGATCCGCCGCACCGCCGCGCTCGCGCAATCGCACGCGCGCCGTCTGCCACGGTAAGTCCAAGACCACGACCAAACTGGACCGAACGTCGCCGACGGCCAGATCGCACATCCGTCGCAGCACGCCCAGATCCAATCCGCGCCCGTACCCTTGATAGGCCAGCGTCGAGTCCACGAACCGGTCGCACAGCACGACCCTTCCGGACGCGAGCGCTGGACGAATGACCTCTTCGATGTGCTGTGCGCGCGCCGCATTGACCAGGAACGCCTCCGCCAAAGGCGCAACCGCGACGCTCCGATCCAAGAAGACTCGGCGAATCGCATCGCCGGCGGCCGTCCCGCCCGGCTCGCGCGTCGCAAGCACGTCATACCCCTCGGCTCGCAATCGCTGGATGAGCCCCGCAATCAGCGTGCTCTTCCCGCTGCCCTCAATCCCTTCGACAACGGCGAACATGGCGCTGCTACCGCGTGCGGCGCTTCATGCGAGCGAGCAAAATCATGGCACGGCGTTAGAATGTGCGCGTCGGAGACGTTCGTCGCGCCGCCTCCATGCGGCGCTCCTACTGCCGTGCGGCTCGCTCCCGGCATCCATGCCTCCGCTCGCCGTCACGAGCCTCCGCCGCCGCTCATTCTAACGCCGAGCCTATGAATCCGACGTCTTGTAGATGCGGACGCGGCGGTTCGGCTCGAGCCCCGTGCTGCGCGATTGCAAGCGATACCGCTCGGCCAGCTGATGTTGCATGCGCCGAATGTAAGACGTTTGGGGCGCCAGCTCGATCGCCTGATTCGTCAAGAGGACTTGATAGATTGCCTCTTCGGTCTCGCGCAGCGCGAGCTCTTCGTTGTCGATGGAACCCAGGTCGAAGACGTCGCGAAGCGCGGCCTGTATCTGCGTCGTCGTGTTCGTCTTGATCGAGTAGATCGGCACGTTATCCGAGGCGATCTGCTTGAGCTTGGGCTGCTCTTTGCGCTCGAGCGTCTTCAGCGTCAGGACGACGTCGGCGTCGTCCCACTTCCGCGCGATCGCCGCGTTCACGTGCAGGTTCGCGATGGCGCGTTCGATCTTGTTGCGGGATACGCCGTACGGGAAGATCGAGATGGGACGATCGCGATCGTCGCCCTCGCGATCCGGTTCGTAGCTCTGCGTGAGGCGCGGCACGGATTCCGTATCGGCCTCTTGCACCACGCGAACGCCGCCGCCGGCCTCGCGCTGGCGAATTTCAGGCTGCGGCTGATAGCCGCGCAGCAGCGCGTCGATGACGTCCGCCACGTTCTTGTGGATCGCCAGGCGGTCGCGATCGTGGATCTCGATGACCACGTCGAAGGTCGGCGGCGCCTTGCGTTCCAGCACGGTCTTGCGCGTGCCGCGGCGGCGCGCTTCTTCGTCGGAGAGAGTGACCGCGCTGATGCCGCCGACGAGGTCCGAGAGCGTCGGATTCATCAGGACGTTTTCGAGCGTCTGGCCGTGCGCGGTGCCGATCAGGGTCACGCCGCGCTCGGCGATCGTGCGCGCGGCGGCCGCTTCCGCCTCCGTTCCGATCTCGTCGATGACGATGACTTCGGGCATGTGGTTCTCCACCGCCTCGATCATCACGGCGTGCTGCAGTGCCGGGTCGGCAACTTGCATGCGGCGCGCCAAGCCGATGCCGGGGTGGGGGATGTCGCTATCTCCCGCGATCTCGTTGGACGTGTCGACGATCACCACGCGCTTTCGTTCCTCGGACAGAACGCGCGCGCACTCCCGCAGCATCGTCGTCTTTCCCACTCCCGGCCGTCCCAAGAGGCAAATAGACTTCCCGCTGCGCAGCACGTCCATCAATATGTCGATCGTGCCGTAGATCGCGCGACCGACGCGACAGGTGAGGCCGACGATCTTGCCGGTGCGATTGCGGATCGCGCTGATGCGATGCAACGTCTGCTCGATTCCGGCCCGGTTGTCGGCGCCGAACGGCGAGATGCG
>JAFAQW010000233.1 GCA_019245995.1 Vulcanimicrobiota bacterium
TGGCAAACGTTATCGGACGAAACCGCTCGATCGGAAGCCCAAGTTGCGCGCGAAGGGCGTAATCGTTCTCGACCCGCTGCGCCCAGTAACGATCCGCCAGCCCATCGAGTTTCGCCGCGTCGTCAGACACGGCGCCGACGAACAGCATGCCAAGGAGCGCGGCGAGGAATCGCCACCTACTTCCCATGCGGCGCGACGATGTGGGCCAGCATGTCGGTCGTGCCCGCGATGCGCTCGAGGTGCGGATAGGCCGTGCCGCCGTGATAGTCGAGCGACAGCGTTTGGTACCAGCCCGTCTGCGTCACGATCAGCGAGATCGGTTGCGTCGAATGCTGCGCGCGGCGTAGCGCGTACTCGAGCGAATCCGATGAGAACTGCTGTCCGTTGACGGCCAGGACGTGCATCCCGGGCGCGAGGCCGGCGCGCCAGGCAGGCGAGTTCTCGCGCACGTCGTGCACCACGCCGTCGTTGTCGAGCGTCGCGCCGTACGCGTACCAGCCGGCGATCACGTGGTTGTCCGACGCCCGGGCCGCGATGAACTCGTTCGGCTTGTCGTTGTAGACGATGCGCCAGCCGGCGCGCGCCAAGTCGTCGGTCGGCGGGTGCACGCTGGTGCGGTAGACGTAGCGGTCGAAGAAGCCGTGCCAGTCGTAGGGTTCGACGCTGCCCAAAAGCCGTTCGACGTCGCCGCGGGTATACGTGACGACGATCGGTCCGGTCGTCGTTGGTTCCGTGAAGCGGTGCAAAAACGTGTCGAGCGAGCGTTCCCCGTGCGAGCGTTCGCGAATGATCGTATCCACGTCGAGCCAGAGCAGCTCGCCCTCGGTGTAAAAAGCTCCCGCGTTACGACGAATCGCCGAATACTGGCCCCGCGCCTCATAGTAATATGGCGCTCCGGTCGTTAGATCGATCAGCGGCGTCGTCGCGCGGCCGGTCTGATAATCCATCGCCGCGTAGATGGACGCCAGGTATTCGGGATAGAGTCTGGGCTTTCGGATTCCCGCGCGAAACGACAGCACGTCGCCGAGGTATTGGTTCATGCCTTCGTACACCCAGAGCAGATCCGTCTGCTGCGGCACCTGAAAGTTCGGCGTCGTCAGGTCCGCCGGACGCCGGTACTTGCCGTTCCACGAGTGCGAGAACTCGTGGGTCACCAAGTCGCCGCTCGCGAGCGCCTGCTGATCGCTCGTCAAGAAATCGTCCGGGGCGCGGTCGTCGCTCGATTGATGATGCTCGATCCCCGCGAATCCGACGGCGTCGCTGAGCGTCAGCAGCGCGTGGTAGTCGGCGAAATGGCGCGAGCCGTACATGGCAAACGCCTCGTCCGGCACACGCTCGTACGCCTTGAGGGTCTCCGCCGGAACGTCCAAGTCTTGCGGATAGTCCGCGAACGCGTCGAGCTCGACGAACGCGGAGCCCTGGCGCCAGAGCGGCATTTTCTTCACGTACCGTCCCGCATCGAGCGGCGAGTCCACGAGCATGTTCAGCGGCGTCACGGCGAAGGTCACGCGGTTCCCGCTGCGCGCCGGCTCGCGCAACGCGGTGGCGAGGTCCCATCCCGCGGGCAGCTCGATGGACGGCCGCACGTAGTAATGATGCGAATCGATGCCTTCCTGGTAGAGCAGCGCGCGATTCCAGTTGAGCACGGCCAGCGAATGCGTGGACATCACGTCGCCCGGCGCGTTCATCAGCAGGAGGAAATCGCAGTCGATCGCGTCCGCGCCCGCCGGAACGTTCACGTGGAAGGCGTACATGTCGATATTATCGCGGCGCCAGTCCAACGCGGTCCCGCGCGCCGAGATGCGCAGCGCGGCGAGGTCGTTGAGGGGCCCCGTCGGGCCGTGCTCGCCCGGAATCCATTTGGGATAGACGATCGTGAAGGCGCCGCGCGACGCCGGAATGCGTTCGTGCACGCGGATGATGCCGTCGGCGGCCGTGGACGCGTCGAGCGACAGCAGAACGGGACGCTGCTGCGTCGCGAGCGGCGTCTGTGCAACGAAGTTTTGCGCGCCGGTGCCCTGCGCCGCGACGGCGCACCAGAAGATCAGGGCCGCAGCGAATCGTCGCATGCGCACCCGTTCGCAAGAGCCACCAGGCGCCCTGCCCCCCGTTGCGCGAGCAGGGCAACGCCGCGCTATGACCAAAACCATGGGAACTTTTCCCCCGTTTTCGACGGAGGTCGCTGGACCACGTGAAGATCGTGGTGACGATGAAACTCGTTCCGGACCCCAACGCGGAGAAGAAGATCGATCCGCAGAGCAAACGGCTCGTGCGCACCGGCGTCGAGACGGTCCTCAACCCGTACGACGAGTACGCGCTCGAAGCGGGCCTTCAATTAAAGGAACGCGTCGGGGGCGACACGCGCGTGACGATCTTCTCGATGGCGCCGGAGAACCTCAAGGAGACGCTGCGCCGGGC
>JAFAQW010000299.1 GCA_019245995.1 Vulcanimicrobiota bacterium
TGCCCGCTCGAGCTCGTGTCGTGGACGATCCCGGGAACGCTACCGGCAAACTCGGCCTTTACCGGAACGACGAATCGGCCGTTGCGAATGGTGACGATGCGATCCTGAATGGCCTTGGCGTTCTTGGCGCTGGCGAGGATCGCGGAAATTCGGTCGCGCGCCTCCGCGTTGGCGCGCGCCAGCTGACGGCGAAGGCGCCCTAAGGCCGGCGAGGCTCGATCCAGGACGTTGCCGCGCTCGTCAATCGCGTTGACGATTGCGTCGCCCACGTCGCGCAACGGCCGGTACGCCGCGATGACATCGTGTACGTCGGTTTGTTCGGCCACCGCACGGTATGCGGCGGCCGCCGCTGCCACTGCGTCGCCGACGGCGCGAAGATCCGGCGCCGCCAGCGTTCTCCCGACGACCGCACCTTCGCAGAACGGCGCAGTCTCCACGGCGGGCATGACGTAAAAATCACGCTCCGCCTGGAGCGTGCGCAGTGCGGCGGTACGCCGCTGGGCCGCCTCAACCAGCGCGAAGTCGAGCTCAGGTGCAAGCACCGAGGCGCGTGACTTTCCGCGCTGCGTACGAGTCTGCTCGATCACGCGCTCGCGGACCGCGGCGAAATCGAGCGCCTCGAGGGTCCGCGCGTCGGCCAAACTCATCGCGGGGCAGCGGCGCTATTCGCGCGCCAAATGTCGGTTGAGCAGGTCTTTCACGATGACGGGGTCGGCCGTACCGCGCGACGCCTTCATCACCTGGCCAACGAGAAATCCAAAGACATTGTGCTTGCCGGCGCGATACTCGGCGACGACGGCGGGATGAGCGGCAATCGTTTGCTCCACGAGGGGAACGAGGGCTTCCCGATCGCTCAACTGACCGAGTCCTTCTCGCTCCACAATGGCGGCCGGCGAGCCGCCGCCGTGCCAACTGCGCGCCAGGACGTCTTTGGCAACTTTCGACGTGACGCGCCGTGCTTCGACGAGCGCGATCACCTCATTCAGATATTCCGGCGTCACCTCCGACTGGGCGACCGGCGTGCCGCTCTCGTTTGCCAGCCTCGAGAGATCGCCCAGAACGAAGTTGAGCGCGTGTGCCGGCGGGGCGCCCAGCGCAAGAACGCGCTCAAAGTAGTGCGCGAGCGGCTGATTGTCGATTAATTGCGCCGCTTGCCGCGGGCCCATCGCGTACTCGCGCGTGTATCGCTCGAAGCGCTGCGCCGGCAGCTCCCGGAGCGTCGCGGCGATGTGCCGCGCCTCCGTCGCCGCGAAGTCCAACGGCACGAGATCCGGATCGGGGAAATATCGATAGTCGTGCGCCTCTTCTTTGCTGCGCATCGAATGCGTCACGCCGTTGATCTCGTCCCAGCCGCGCGTCTCTTGCTCGATGCGCCCGCCGGCTTCGACGATCGCAACCTGCCGCGCGATCTCGCTGGAGATCGCGCGCTCGACGGACCGAAAGGAGTTCATGTTCTTGATCTCGGTCTTCGTGCCCAGTTGCGACGACCCGACAGGGCGGATCGAAACGTTGGCGTCACAGCGCAGCGAGCCTTCTTCCATCTTGACGTCGCTCACGCCGAGTGCCAGCAGCGTCCGGCGCAACGCCTCGAGATACGCCGTCGCCTCCTGCGGGCTGCGGAGATCCGGTTCGGAGACGCATTCCATCAGCGGAACGCCTGCGCGGTTGAAATCGATCAGCGAATACTCGCTGCCCGCGATCCGCCCGTCTCCCGAACCGGCATGCGACGATTTGCCCGTATCCTCTTCGAGGTGGATCCGAGTAAGCCGGCACTCCCGCATGGTGCCGTCTTCCATCCAATACGTAACCGCGCCGCCCACCGCCAGCGGCATGTCGTACTGCGAGATCTGATAGTTCTTGGGCATGTCCGGATAAAAGTAGTTTTTGCGGTCGAACTTCGAGAATTCGGCGATCTGCGATTCGAACGCGCATCCGGCCCGAATGATGTGCTGCAGGGCCGTGCGGTTGGGGACCGGAAGCGCGCCCGGCAAACCGAGGCAGACGGCACAAACTTTCGTGTTGGGTTCGCCCCCGAACTCGTTACGGCAGCCGCAGAACATCTTCGTCGCCGTCTTCAACTCAACGTGACATTCGATGCCGATCACGGGCTCGTAGCGGCCGCTCATGCCGTCAACCGCTCCGGCAGCGGCGCATACGCGTCGCGATGTTTCGTCGCACGCTGGTACGCGGGCGCTGCGCCGAGCAGGAGCCGCTCCGCGAACAGCGGCGCACAGAGCTGCAGGCCGATCGGCAACGCGTGCACGCCGTCGTCGGGCCGTACCCAGCCGCATGGGACCGATAGCGCCGGCAATCCCGCGAGCGCCATCGGGATCGTGTAATAATCCATCAGATACATGCTATACGGGTCGCTCTTCGCCCCGAAGCGGAACGCTGGGCAACTCGCTGCCGGACAAGCGATCAAATCGCACGTTGCAAAGGCGCGGCGGAAGTCGTCCGCGATTAAGGTGCGCGCCTTCTGCGCGCGCACGTAATAGGCATCGTAATAACCGCTCGAGAGCGCGTGTGTGCCGATGAGGATTCGGCGTTTGACTTCGGCGCCGAACCCGGCCGAGCGCGTGGCGTCGTACATCGCGCGAACGTCGTTGCCGGCGACCCGCAAACCGTAGCGCACACCATCGAACCGCGCCAAGTTCGAGGAGCACTCCGCCGGCGCGATCAGATAGTACGTCGGCACGCCGTAGTCGGCCGTCGGGAGCGAGACGTCCACGAGCTCGGCGCCGAGCCGCTGCAAATCGGCATGGGCAGCGCGATAGACGCGTTCCATCTCGCCGCCCAACGCGGCCGGATCGAACTCGGCGACGATCCCGACGCGCAGTCCCCGCAAATCGTCACGCAGCGTTGACGCCGTCTCTTCGACGGGCCGATCCACCGACGTTGCATCCATCGCATCGAAGCCCGCCATCGCGTCGTATGCGAGCGCGGCGTCGCGCACCGTTCGGGTGAGCGGGCCGATTTGGTCGAGACTCGAGGCGAAGGCGATCAAACCATAGCGCGAGATTCTTCCATAGCTCGGTTTAAATCCAACCACGCCGCTAAACGCGCCGGGCTCCCGCACGGAGCCGCCCGTGTCGCTGCCCAGACCGATGGCCGCCTCGAAAGCCGCTACCGCCGCGGCGGAGCCGCCGCTCGATCCGCCCGGCACGCGCCCGAGGTCGTAGGGATTGCGCGTGATGCCGAGCGCGGAGTTCTCGCACGAGCTTCCCATCGCGAACTCGTCGCAGTTCGCCTTGCCGATCGCGATCGCGCCCGCGTTCAACAGACGCTGCACCGCGGTCGCCGTGTACGGAGCGATCCATCGCTCGAGGATCTTGCTGCCGCAGGTCGTGCGCGAACCGCGCAGGCACATGTTGTCCTTGACCGCCAACGGAACGCCCGCGAGCGCCGGCGCCTCGCCGCCGGCAACGCGCCGGTCGACGGCGGCGGCTTGCGCGAGAGCGTCCTCCGCCAGCACCGTCAAGTATGCGCCGACGTCGCCATCGACCGCGCCGACGCGCTCGAGCGTGGCCTGGGTCATTTCGGTCGCGCTGATCTCGCGCGCGTTGACCGCCGCGGCGATTGCGGCCGCACTGCGCTCCACGAGTTCGTTGGGCGCCACGCGTTAGTCCCCGAGGATGCGAGGAACGCGAAAGAAACCGCCTTGACGCTGTGGAGCCTGCGACAAGACCGTCTCGCGGTCGAGCGACGGACGAACCGCGTCCTCGCGCATGACATTGCGAGACTCCACAACCTGAGCCGTCGCGGCAACGCGCTCGGTATCGAGCCTTTCCAGCGCCGCGACGTGATTCAGAAGGTCGCCGAGTTGCGTGCCGAAGCGCTCGATCTCCTCATCG
>JAFAQW010000052.1 GCA_019245995.1 Vulcanimicrobiota bacterium
GCCGAGTGCGATTGAGAGCGATAAACGCTCCGCCACAGCGTGCAACGCAGCGGCAAGCGCCACGGAGTCAGGCCCTCCGCTGCAGGCAACGAGAACGTGCTCCGCGGGTACGATCGCTTTGCTCTGCACGAGCGCGTCCTCGATCGAACGCTCAGAGCGCGCCCCTCTCACGATCGCCTCACGTGCCGCGCGATCTCGCGCTCGACGTCGCGTCGCGCAACGTCGGCGCGCTTGTCCCAAAATTTCTTGCCGCGGCCGATGCCCAGTTGGACCTTCGCGAGCCCGCGGGTGAAGTAGAGGCGCAGGGGAACGATCGTCAAGCCCTTCTCCGCCACACGACTTTGCAGGCGAACGATCTCCGATTTGTGCAACAGAAGCTTGCGCGGACGCGTCGGCTCCGTGTTGGAGAAGCTCCCTTGTTTATAGGGCGGCACGTGCATCCCGATCAGCCACGCCTCACCGTTGCGCACTCGAGCGTACGCTTCGCTCAAGCTCGCACCGCCCGCGCGAATGGACTTTACCTCCGACCCGGTCAGCACCAAGCCGGCCTCGAAGCTCTCGAGGATGTGGTACTCGTGGCGCGCCCGGCGATTGTCGAGCGTTGGTGCGTCCACGCTCATCGGCTCAAGCGATCCGCAACCGCCTCGAGGCTGCCTTGGGAAACGACGCTCCCTTCGGCGTGCGCCAGCATTGTGCCGTCGCACGCGACAACGCTCGCCTCAACGCCGAGGACGTTGCGGCGGTGCCACGCAACGTGGCCGCGGACCTCGATCGGGCGCTCTAACGGCACGGGGCGGCGAAAGCGCACCTTCATCGTGGCCGTCACGCCGCGGTGGCCGGCAAAGCCCGCCGCGTATGCCATGGCCTCGTCCAACAACGCCATCACGATTCCGCCGTGAGCGATGCCGCGCCAGCCTTGATACGGCGCAGTCAGTTCAAGTCGCGCGACGACGCCGGCACCGCTCGGCTGGAAGCGCACGTGAAGGCCGATCGGATTGCTCTCTCCGCACGCGAAACAGTTTCCGTCGTCGAAGGGCGGTTGGCTCACCGGCCGCGGCTCAACCGGTCGACGAGGTAACGCGGTAGCCCCGCCGCGCGCATCTTGCGCTGAACCTCTTCGATTGAATAGTCGTAGCGGAGCCACTCGATGCGGCGCAGTGAAGGCTCGTAGAGCACGAACGATGCCTGGGGGTTGAGGTCGCGCGGCTGACCGACGCTCCCCACGTCGACGATGTAGCGCCGATCGGTGTGCATCTCCAGCGAGCCGCCGCCTTGCATGTGCTTGTGGCCGATCGCACCGTCAGCGTCGCGCGTCCAGTACTGCGCGATGTGCGTGTGCCCAACGAAAATGATCGGCGCATCGGTCCGGTCGAACGCGGCCGCGGCGTCTTGCTTATCGAGGATGTATTCGAAATAGGCGACCGGCGCGCCATGAACGAGCAAAAACTCCGGAAAACGCAACTCGTACGGCAGCAGGTTGAGCCACGCCCGCGCCGGCTGGTCGAGAACTTCTTGCGTCCACTGGATCGCCGCACGCGCTGCCTCGTTGAAATGCTCGACGCCAAAACCCTCGAGCGCGGCCAGATCGTGATTGCCGAGAACCGCGTGGCGCGCCCGGTCGCGGAGGATCGCCACAACCTCGTTCGGATTCGGGCCGTAACCGACCACGTCGCCAAGGCAGACTATGACGTCGTCGCTGCGTGTTCGCGACAGCGCCTGCACGAGCGACTCGACGTTCCCGTGGACGTCGGATAGAATCGCGTATCGCATTGTCGCGAAGCGCCTAGGCGGTGACCTCGGAGAGCACCGCTCGGAGCGCCGCTGCGAAGGCGTCGCGCATTTGGGGCGTTCCCGCGCTCACGCGAACGCACGAATCGAGCGGGGCGGCGCCGGGCTTACGTATCCAGACGCCGCGTAGCAACAACTCGTTCATCACGCGAGTGGCTGCCTCAGCCGTGCCGAAGTCGATGCAAACGAAGTTCGTCTGCGATTCGATGTAGCTTCGGCCGAGCTCGCG
>JAFAQW010000020.1 GCA_019245995.1 Vulcanimicrobiota bacterium
TCAGCGAAGACAGGCGCTTTGAAGAAGATAAAGCCGATCTCCGGAGCGGCCTGATAGCCAGGACCGCCACCCTCATGTGAGAAAGTGGGCGTCGCTCCGTTACTCCGTGAGAAAGCACATTGAGCTAAAAATCAGACAGAATAAGGCACTTGGCGGGTCTTGGAGAGGTGGCAGAGCGGTTGAATGCGGCGGTCTTGAAAACCGCAGAACCTGATGAAGGTTCCGAGGGTTCGAATCCCTCCCTCTCCTGTGTTTAAGATAACGCGTACGGGAAGAAACGGCCTCGTCATTGTATCAGCACTCAATCATGCGAATCGTTACGCTCCTTGCTTGTATTGCACTGCTCGCCGGTTGTGCCGGCGTGCGATCGTTACCGTCGACGGATCTTTCAGCGCAGAGATTCGTCGGCAGCGGAATACATCCCGACTCCGGGGGCCCGTGGCTGTGCGGCCAAACGCCGAGGGCGCGCGCACACGCCGCGAGCGTAGAGCCCGCCACAAAGGATTACGATTCGCTCTACGACTTCAAAGCCGGCAATCACGACGGTGGACTGCCCTATGGCAACCTAACGTTGTACAAGGGCAATTTTTATGGAACCACGGACCAGGGCGGGACGTCTGGCTGGGGCACGGTGTTCGAGATCACGCCGGCCGGCAAGGAGAAAGTGCTCTACAGTTTTGCGGGCAAGCCCGATCCTGCGTATCCGTGCGACGGTTTGACGCTGGTCAAAGACGCGTTCTACGGCACGGCGCAGACCGGCGGCGCATACGGATGGGGCGCGGTCTTCAGCGTCACGCCGCAAGGGCAAGAGCGCGTCGTCTATAGTTTCAGGGGTGGGCGCGACGCCGCCGTACCGTACGCCGGCGTGACGTACCTCAACGGCAAGTTGTACGGCACGACCGTCGAGGGCGGCAAGTACGGATGGGGCGCCATCTTCGAGATTGCCGGCGGAAAAGAGCGCGTGCTGTACGATTTCAAGGCAGGAACGAAAGATGGCGCCTATCCCTATTCCAAGCTGATCGCGATCAAGAACGTACTTTATGGCACCACGATGGCGGGCGGCAATCCCGGATGGGGCACCATCTTTCGTTGCACGATCGCGGGAAAAGAGCACCTCGTGTACAGTTTTAAGGGCGGGCCCGACGGCGCGTATCCGTTCGATGCGCTAACCGAAATGAACGGCAAGCTCTACGGCACCACCAAGGAAGGCGGCAAGGTCGGGTGGGGCACGGTGTTTGCGGCGACGACCGCCGGCAAAGAGCGCGTCGTGTACTCGTTTAAGGGTGGTAACAAGGACGGCGCGTATCCGTATGCCGGGCTCACGCCCTTCAAAGGGGCGCTCTACGGTACGACGATCAACGGCAATCCGGCCAACTGGGGCACGGTCTTCGCCGTCACGCCGGCGGGCAGGGAAACCATCCTCTACAACTTCAAAGCGGGCGGCGACGGCGCGTATCCGTTCGCGCGTTTGATCGCCGATAAGGACACGCTCTACGGCACGACGGAAGGCGGCGGTTACAGTTTAGGGTGGGGAACGGTGTTCAGCATCACGCCGTGAACGCCTAACCCCCGTTGATGTCCAAAAACAGCTCGGTTGCAAGCGCAATCAAGAAACCGGCGCACATCGTGGCCGTCACGGGTGCGGTCAGTCCGGTGCGTCGCAGGACGTTCCACAGTTCGCCGATCACGAAGAGGATCGCGCCGACGGCAATCGCGAAGAACAACGCCGACAGGGTCGGCGAGTAAAAACTATAGCCGATCATCGTGCCGAGGAACGTCGGGCCGCCGGCGATCAGTCCCGCCAGCCCGATCTGCGCCCACGACGGAACGACGCGACCGACCAGCGGCGCCGCGACCCCGAAACCCTCCGTAGCGTTGTGCAAGCCGAAGCCGACGATCAAGGCGAGCGCGATGGCCGTCGCTCCCGCGGCCGCCGATGCGCCGATCGCCAAACCTTCGCCGAAGTTGTGCGCGCCGATGCCGATAGCGATGACCGCGGCTAAGACTACCGGATTTTCTGCGTGGCTCGCCGCTTGTCGAGCGAAGTGGGTGGCTGCGCTGCCTAAGCCAACCAATCCGATCAGTAGACCGATCACGAAGACCGCGATGGGGCCAATTGGAAACGCATTGCCGCCCGCGTGCCACGCCTCGAGTCCCTGAGAGATGGGAACGATCGCGTTTTGCGCGATCTCTACCACGAGGTAGAGCAGGATTCCGATCGCGAGCGCGTTCAGCAGCGCCACCGTCGTGGGCGACAGACGCCGGGCGCGCGCAATGGGTAGGCCGAGAAAGATCGTGAAGCCGGCGATCGCGCCCAACAGGACCGTCATGCCGAAACCGAGCGCGCGCGCCGGTGCCATGGCGGCCGGCGCCATCGCGCGGTCCATCGCGGCCAGCGTGTTCGGCGTGCCGACGTAATGAATCGCGGTCACGAGCCCCGCGGGCATTCCGCGCGCGTCCTCGATGTGGTCCATCACGTGGCAATGCACGAGCCACGTTCCAGGTTTGGCGTTCGCCGTCACGACGGCGTCCACGCGCTGCCCCGGAGCAACTAAAACGGTATCTTCGATGTCGCGGTAGTCCACCGAGGCCGCGTCGCGCGCGACGATCTGCTGATAGTGTCCGTGCGTGTGCATCGTGTGGAACTCTTCGCCGGAGATGTTGATCCAGCGAATTCGAAAACGCTCTCCGGCCCTCACGTCCATCGCGCGCGTGGCGGGATACTCTTTGCCGTTGAGCGTGAAGTGGTTCTCGGCGGCGCTTTGAATCTGCCACGACGAGATCATCTCCAGGAAATCGTGGCCGAGGTTTCGCTCGTCGCGTCGCGGGTTCGACGGTTGGACGATAATCGCGCCGTACAGGCCGGAGTCGAGCATCGCCTCGTTATCGTGGGTGTGGTAGAGAAACGTTCCCGGTTGATCCGCAACGAAGCGGTAAACGAAGCGACCGCCGGGAGGAACGAGCCGCTGCGAGATTCCCCCCACGCCATCCATGTCGACGGGAATGTCGTGTACGCCGTGCAGATGAATCGAATCCGGTACGCTGCCGTCGTTGGTGTAGTCGATCACGACGGTGTCGCCTTGGCGCACGACGATCACGGGCCCGGGAACGACGCCGTTATACGTGTTGGCCATCACCGTGAGCCCAGGCTTGAGCGTCCAGGGCGCAGGCCGCTCGACGAGGTGCACCACCTTGGTGCGCCTTTGAACCGCCGGGACCGCCTGGTAGGCGCCATCGGGTCGCGGCACGACGCCCGACTCCCCGGGCACCGGCGTGGCGGCGGGAAACGGCGCTTGGATCGGCTGCAGGCCCAGCGACGTCGCGTTTGCGGAAGCGCCTTTGTCCGCATCCGCCAGCGCGGAGCACGGCGCAACGAGAAGCGCTACGAATGCGAGGCAGCAGGCAAGCAGCAAAAGGGGACGCGAGAGGGGCGTCATTTTAGGCGTGCCTAATGTTTTTGCTAGGCATGCCAATCTCCTCGGGCGTGGTAATCCAGCGGCGGCATGTCCCTGAGCAACTCGCAACACGCACAGTGCTGCATCGTCGGCGCAGGTCCGGCCGGCATGATGGCCGCGCTGCTGTTCGCCCGCGCCGGCGTTCGGACGGTCTTGCTCGAGAAGCATGCCGATTTCTTACGCGACTTTCGCGGCGACACGATCCACCCGTCGACGATGGAGATTATGGCGGAGTTGGGGATGCTCGACGCCTTTCTGCAACGGCCGCATCAAGCGGTGACGTCGCTCGCAGGCAATCTGGGCGACACGCTCGTCAAGATCGCGGACTTCACGCACCTTCCCGCGCGCTGCAAGTTCTTAGCGTTCATGCCGCAGTGGGACTTCCTGAATTTCTTGGCCGATGAGGGGAGGCGGTATCCGACGTTCGATTTGCGGTTGCAGACACGCGCCGACGATCTCATATGGGAGAACGGCTCCGTGGTGGGTGTCCGAGCGCAAACGCCCGCCGGTCCCAGCGAGTTTCGCGCGCCGCTCACGATCGCGGCCGATGGGCGAAGCTCACGGATCCGCGAGCGCGCCGGCCTGG
>JAFAQW010000097.1 GCA_019245995.1 Vulcanimicrobiota bacterium
AAAGCAATGGACGCAAACGGTCGTTCATCGGCGTTCCTCCCGGCAGAGGCGGTCCCTTTGATGCGCCGGAGCGGCATCCCTGGCCGGGAATCGCTTCGCCCGCCGCTGAAAACCGCCCGCCCAAGCTGCTGCCACCGGAGGTACGTCATGCGGATATCGCTGCGCTTGTTTTCGACTGTTGCTGTCCTGACTTCGGTCGGCTTGAGCGGTGGTTGCGCCGGCCACGCCCCCTTTGGCCCGGCGTTAGCGCCGGGCGCGTCCGGTGCGAGCTCTCAGGCCTTCGCGGGAGGGCCCCTCTCGATCTCGCGCATGTCGGCTCACGTGCGTGCGCTGGCAGGCGAGAAGACGAAAGCCGCCATCGCGCAGGGAGGTGCCGGATATCCGGTGACGGCGGTGCCCCGCGTACGCGTGCCGGACGAAACGCCGTGCGTGGACGTGCTGTTCACGCCGCACACGCCGCCGCTCAACAAAGGCGACTTGCCCGTCGGCAAGTTCGCAGATTACAAAGATCACCCGTTCAACTACACGCCGCCCGCGAACTGTCCCGGACCGTACGCGAAGATCGTGTTGCGCGTGCGCTTTAAAGTTTCGGCCGGCGTGCAATACGACCGCACCGGCGCGATTTGGGTCGGAGCGACCAACATTTTCTTTGGGACGACGGCCGAACCCGGCGCGACGGCGAGCCCCCAGTGGACGGTCGAGCGCGACCTCACCGAATACGCCCCGATCTTCGCGCAGCCATCGACGGGTCAGGCCTCCGTCTACAACATCGTCAACTCGCAATATACCGGCATCATCTACGGAGCGGCGGAGCTCGACTTCTATCCCGCAACGGCGCACGAGCCGCCGGGACGATCGGCCGACGCGGTCTATCCGCTTTCCGCGGGCCCGACAGGCGGCTACGTCTACCTGAACTCACCGACCAGTCAGATGACGGGCACCTTCACGTTTCCCACCAACGTTGACGCGGCGTATCTCGACGTATTCTTGGAGTCGCAGTCTACCGACGAATTTTGGTATACGTGCTTCCCCAACGATCTCGCCCAGCAGCTCAACAACTGCGGCAACACCGCGTTTCGTGAGGGCGACGTCACGCTCGACGGCCAACCCGCCGGCGTCGCTCCCATCTATCCGTGGATCTATAGCGGCGGCATCGATCCGTATCTCTGGATCCCGATTCCGGGCGTGGAAACCCTCAACTTCACGCCGTATCGAATGGATCTGACGCCGTTTGCGGCGCAGCTCGACGACGGGAAGCCGCATACGATCGCGGTGTCCGTGTTTAACGACAACAACTACTTCTCCGCAAATGCCGCGCTGCTGGTCTATCAAGACCACGGATCGTCGGTCGTCGGCGGGCGGCTCGTCAGCGACGGCACGTCACTAGATCCGAGTGAACGCGTCGCGGAGCACGTGAAGACCACCAAGGCGGGGACGAACGGGACAATCGATACCAGCGCGACGCATCACGTCAGCCTCAACGGTTACGTCATCACGTCGAAAGGCCGTGTTGACACGCGCGTGACGCAAAGCATCGGCTTCTCGAACGTGCAAAAAATCAACGTGACGGCGAGCCAATTCCTACAGGATATTGCGCAGCGCACGACCGTGGCATCGGAGACCACCACGACGACGAAGGGCCGCGCCATCACGACGCACGAGCGGCGCAACTGGCCGCTGATGCTGAACTATGACTACGTCGCGAGCGGTAGCATGGCCACGCAGACCGCGTCCGTCTCGCAAGAGAAGGACGAAAGCGGGACCGAGCGCGTGCAAGGCGGCACGCTCCCATGGTCGCTCCTGAACGCGGTGCAGTCTTCGGACGTGCTCACGATCACGGGGTCGGGCTTCACGCCGTCGAACGGCAAGAGCCGCCAGCACTACCGGTTGCGTAACTACGACGGCTTCCGTTGCTACGACGAAACGCTCAAATCGTTGAACTACACGATCGTCGGTGTGACGAAGGGTTGCTGAAAGCCGAATAGTCTGCGCCCTTAGAGCGCCCTGTCGCCGTGAACGCTCCAGCGCTGACCTTTCTCTTTAGCGACATCGAGGGCAGCACACAGCGGTGGGAGCGCGACCACGCCGCAATGGCGGACGCGCTCGGCCGGCACGACGCTTTGCTCCGCAGCGCGATTCAGCGGTCCGCGGGACGCGTCTTCAAGACGGTGGGCGACGCATTCTATGCGACGTTCCAGCGGCCTGACGACGCGGCCGCGGCCGCCGTCGGGATACAGCGCGAAATCGTCGCGCACGACTTTTCCGCGGTCGACGGGCTACGCGTACGAATCGCGCTGCATACCGGTACGGCGGTGGAGCGCGACGGCGACTACTTCGGCCCGACGGTCAACCGCGTGGCGCGGCTGTTGGCCGCCGCGCACGGCGGGCAAATCGTACTCTCCGGAAGTACGGCAGACGCCCTTCAAGACCGCACCGCGCACGGCACGACGCTTCGCGACCTCGGCAGCCATCGGCTGAAGGACCTGTCGCGTCCGGAGCAAGTCTATCAGCTCCTCGTACCGGAACTGCAAAACGATTTTCCGCCCCTTCGCTCACTCGGGCTGTTCCCGAACAACTTGCCCCTGGAGACGACGTCGTTCGTCGGGCGCGAGCGTGAAATCGGCGACGTCGCGGCTCTGATCGGCAAGCATCGCGTCGTGAGCATCGTCGGTTCGGGCGGAGTGGGCAAGACGCGCGTTTCGCTGCACGTCGCCGCGCGCATATTGGAACAGTATCGCGACGGAGCATGGTTTATCGAGCTTGCCCCGCTGCGCGAAGGCTCGTTCATCGCCGAGGCGATCGCCGCCGCGTTGAACGTGCGGCTTCCGGGCAATGCCGATCCGCTAACCGGGCTGATCGCCGCGCTGCGGCCGCTCCGGCTACTGCTCGTCTTGGATAACTGCGAACATCTGGTCAACGACGCCGCAGCCGTGGCATCGGCGATCGTCCGCGGCTGTCCCGACGTGCGCGTCCTGGCGACGAGTCGCCAAGGTCTGGCCATCCAAGACGAGGCGATCTATCGCATGCCGTCCCTGCGCTTTCCCAGTGAATCCGAGGCGGTCGAGTTGACCGCCGCTGCGGCCCATGACTATTCGGCCATCGATCTGTTCGTTGCCCGCGCCGAGTCGGCCGACCCTCGATTCGAGCTCTCCGATCAAAATGCGCCAATCGTCGCCGAGATTTGCCGCCGGCTCGACGGCATCGCGCTCGCGATCGAGTTGGCCGCGGCGCGCGTGAAGATTCTTTCGCCGCCGCAACTGCGTCGCCGGCTGGACGAGCGGTTCCGATTGCTGACCGGAGGAAAGCGCGACGTGCTGCCGCGCCAGCAGACGCTGCACGCCCTGATCTCGTGGAGTTACGATCTGCTCACGGAAAACGAGCGCGCGGTGCTGCGCAGGCTCGCG
>JAFAQW010000112.1 GCA_019245995.1 Vulcanimicrobiota bacterium
GCACCGCGCGGCGTACCGCAGATCGAGGTGACGTTCAACATCGATGCTAACGGCATCGTGAACGTCAACGCAAAAGATCTCGGTACCGGCAAGGAGCAGGCGATTACGATCACCGCTTCGACCAATCTCACGAAAGAGGAAGTCGAGCGCATGGTGCGCGAGGCCGAACTTCAGGCGGCGGCCGACACGAGCAAACGTGAGGAGGCCGAGGTCCGCAACAACGCATCCAGCCTCGTCTACTCGACGGAGAAATCGCTGAAGGAAGTCGGCGACAAGCTCGACGAGGGCGCGCGCGGCGAAGTGGAGCGCGCGTTGGCGGAGCTCAAACGGGTCAGCGACAACGGCACCGTCGGCGAGATCAAGCCGGCAATCGAAGCGCTGCAACAGGCAAGCTACAAAATGGCTGAGCTGCTTTACAAAGCATCGTCGCCTCAGGGCGAGCCTGCCGGCGCGGGCGCCGGACCCGGTAGCGACGGCGCCGCGAGCGGCAACGGCGCTACGGCGGGCGCCGGGTCGAGCGACGACGTGATCGACGCGGAGTTCAAAGAAGCCAAGTAGCGTTTCGAAATCCGTTAGCACATGTCTGAGGATCTGCTGAAAACCGAGGCCGGCGAAGCGTTCGTGGATGAAGCCGCGGCCGAGCAACCCTCGCTCGAGGAACAGCTCGCCGCGGCGAACGCTCGCGCGGATGAAAACTACAGCAAGTTTCTGCTGGCCGTGGCCGACTTCGACAACTTCAAGAAACGCATGCAGCGCGATCTGGAGGCGATGGTGGCTTCGCGCCGCCGCATGCTGTTGGAACGCATCCTCCCCGTCGTCGACAACCTCGAGCGCGCCTTGCAGTCCAATGCCGGCGGCGACAGCCTGCGCGGCGGCGTGGAGCAGACGCTGCGCGGCTTCGAGGCGGTGCTCGCCGGCGAGGGCGTGCGGCCCCTCGACGTGCAGGGAGAACGGTTCGATCCGCGCGTGGCCGAAGCGATCGGCACGACCGATTCCGACGGCGTCGCCGAAGACACGGTGGTCAGCGTGACGCAGAAAGGTTACAAACTCGGCGACGAGGTGCTGCGCCCGGCCAAGGTCATCGTCGCCCAGCATCGCGCATAAGCCGCGCGCGTGACGGTTCAGGGTTAGTGTGACCGTGCAGTATAAGGACTATTATGCGATCTTAGGCGTGCCGAAGAACGCGCCGGAGAAAGACATCAAGTCCGCGTATCGCAAGCTCGCGCGCAAGTGGCACCCCGACGCCAACCCCAAAAACCCGAAAGAAGCCGAGGAGAAATTCAAAGAGATCTCCGAGGCCTACGAGGTCTTGGGCGATCCCGAAAAACGCAAGAAGTACGACGTTTTAGGGCCGAACTGGCAACAAGCGGCGCACCAAGCGGAACAGCAGCGCCGCTATCGCACGACGGTGGACGGACAAGAGTTCGACTTCGATTTCGGCGAGGGCGGCCCCAGCGGATTTTCGGATTTCTTCGACATGTTCTTCTCCGGCGTGGGACGCCGTCAGACGACGCAGCGTTCCGGCATCGCCCGCCGTGGTGAGGACCTCGAAACGACGATCGAGCTCAATCTGCGCGACATCTACCAGGGCGGCCACAAGGCCGTTTCGCTGCAAATCGAAGACCTGTGCCCTCGCTGCCACGGTAGCGGAACGGAAGGGCGGCGCCTTTGCTCACAATGCCACGGCACCGGGCGCGTCCTCTCCAACAAACGCTTCGAAGTGTCGATTCCGCGGGGGATTCGCGAAGGGCAGCGCATACGGCTCGCCGGGCAGGGCGGAGCGGGCGTCAACGGCGGCCCAAACGGCGACCTTCACCTCATCGTCACGCTCAACGACGACCCTACCTTCAAACGCAAGGGCGACGATCTCTACGTGGATCTGCCGGTGAGCATCTACGACCTCGTGCTCGGCGGCGAGGTGGACGTTCCGACGCTCAGCGGCCAGGTAGCGATGACGATTCCCGCCGGTACGCAGAACAATCGGCTGCTGCGCCTCTCCGGCCGCGGAATGCCGCAGGTCAAGGGCAAAGGCACCGGCGACCAATACGTTCGCCTCATCGGCCAGCTCCCCCAAAACCTCTCCGACAAAGAGAAAAAGCTCTTCAAAGAACTCGCCTCACTCCATAACGGCAAGCCGTAGTCCTGAAGGCGGCAACCGCCCGCGGCGTTGCACGGTTATCCCAAAAGCCTCACTTTCTGACGGGAGAAAATCGAATGATCAAAGACATTGCTTTCACCGCGTATCCGGCCAAAGACGTCGCCGGTCTGCGCCGGTGGTACGAAGAGCATCTCGGCCTCAAGTTCAGCGGTCCGTACGAAGAGGACGGCGTGGAAAAATACAACGAAGCCAGCATCGGCAGCGGCTACTTCAGCGTGCTGACGACGGAATGGGCGGGGCGCGAACCCGGCAGTGCTTCGGGAGTCGTATTCGAGGTTGACGACATGGATAAGACCGTCGCGGAACTGCGCGGTAAAGGCCTCGACGTCGAAGACCCGTATGATACGCCGGTCTGCAAGATCACGTCTTTTCACGATGCAGAGGGCAACAAAGTCTCGCTCCATCAGGTTACCGTTCCACACTAGACCATTAACGTGAGCGCCGAAGGATGATGGCCGGCCACGGGCTGATGTGGTCGAACATCTATCAGCCCGAGAAGCCTAAAGTCAAGCGGCGCGTCGAGTGGCGGCGCCTGGGCGCGCTCTTCGCGCCGTATTGGCGGCAGCAGGCAACGGTTCTCGCGTGCATCGTCGTGGTTGCCGCGCTGGGGCTCGTTCCGGGTTTCGTCACCGCGCACATCATCGACGTCGCGATACCGCGGCGCAGCTTGACGGCGCTCGCCGTGGACGTCGGCATCATTCTGCTCTCGGCGCTGATGTCGGCGGCCGTCGGCGTGCTGCAGGGTTACCTCAACTCCGTCGTCGGAGAAGGTATTATGCGGGACATCCGCACGCGGCTCGTCGCGCATCTGCATCGAATGCCGCTACAGTTCTTTACCGGCACCAAGACCGGCGAGATCATGAACCGCGTCAGCAACGACGTGGACAACGTGGACAACGTCGTCACGGGCACGCTTACTACGATCATTACCAACGTCGTGCTGATCGGCACGACGCTCATCGCGATGTTCCTGTGGGACTGGCGTCTCGCGCTGCTCTCCGTCGCCATCGTGCCGCTGATGGTGCTTCCCCTCGGGCCGGTCGGCCGCCGGATGTACGAAATCCGTCGGAAGACCCGCGAAAAACGCGACGAGATCGAATCGATCACGCAGGAGACGCTCTCGATCTCGGGGATCACGCTGATCAAGTCGTTCGTTCGCGAGGCCTACGAGCGCTCGCGCTTCTTCAAGGTTTCGACCGATCTGATGGGTTTGGAAGTGAAGCTCGCGATGGTCGGCCGATGGTTCATCGCGTTCATCGGC
>JAFAQW010000114.1 GCA_019245995.1 Vulcanimicrobiota bacterium
GATCGGGCCCGTTCACTGGGAAAGCCCAATCGTCGTCAACGGCTGGGTCTACTGCTCCGACGAAAACGGTAAGCTCACGGCCTATTCGCTCCGGTAGCGAGAAAGGGCGCGGCGGCGGCGGCGAGCGCGGTGCCCTGTTCCCGCGACAGCGCCCGCAGCGGCGTCAGAGGACGGGCCCAGCTCGCGTCGTTGCGCTCCTTGGCGATGAGGTAGCGCACGGCGGGAATAAACGCAAAGCCGTCGAGCACGGCGCGGGCCTGCGTCAGCGTCGCAGCGAGCCATTCGTCGCCATCGTCGAAAGCTCGGCGCGCCAATCCCGGCCAGAGCGCCACGCTGCCGGAAATGCAGCCCGAGACCCCGCGCGCCTTCGCGGAAAGCAGATCGCTCTCTGAGCCGGGGAACAAAACGAGTTCCGGATGTCGAGATCGTAACTCGCTTTGGAGCGTCGCGTCGTTGGAGCTGTCCTTCATGCCCGCAATGACGCCGGGGAACTCAGCAAGGAGCCGCGTGACGAGGTCGGGATGGAATGCGATGCCGCTCATGCGCGGGAAGTTGTAGAGCAGCACGCGGCGTCGCGGGGGATCCGTCTTTGCAAACACGGCATCGAAGAAGGCGACTATGCCGTCGTCGGTCGCATCGCGAAAAAAGAACGGTGGCATCACGAGGGCCGCCGCAAAGTCGCACTCGAAGGCGCAGCGCGTCAGCCGCGCAGCGTCCGCCGGCGCCGCAGCGCCCGTGCCGACCATCAACGTATGCGTCGGCAGACCGCTCTCAGCAACGGCCTCCATGAAACGCATCCGCTGCGCGGCGCCGAACGACATCGCCTCACCCGTCGTACCGAGGACGTTGACGCCGTGGCAGCCGCGCTGCAACAGATCGCGATAGTAGCCGAGGGCCAGCGCCGCATTCGGAGCGTCGGCTTCGTCGAGCGGCGTAACGACCGCGGCCCAGACACCCGCTAAATTAGTCACGGCGAATGATCTCGCCGCTCGGTATGGCCAGCAAATTTCTCAAAAAGAACGTCAAATTCGCCGGGCGCTCCGCGAGCCTGCGCATCAGATACCCAAACCAGTGGCTACCGTACGAAATGAGCAGGCGCACGCGATAGCCGAGTCGCAGCAACTCGCGGCCGACCGGTTCGCCGATGCCGTAGAGCAGCTCGAATTCGAATCGGCCTTGCTTGGGCAACGCACGCCGTGCGGCCAGACTGATGACCTGCTCGATGATAGCTGAATCGTGCGTCGCAACCGCCGTATAACCATCCGCTGAAAAGGCCAGCTCCACGAGCCTGAGGTAGCTCTTATCCACGTCGGATTTCTTCGAATAGGCGACCGCCGCCGGTTCGAGATACGCGCCCTTGACGATCCGGAGGTTCGGTGACAGGGCAAGCATTGCCCGGAGATCGTCGTAGCTTCGGTATAGATACGACTGCAGCGCGAGACCGACGTTGTCGCGCTCCTCGCGCAGCCGGCGATACATCCGCAGCGTCGCGTCGACGTACCGAGACTGTTCCATGTCGATCCGCACCGTATTGGCCCGTTCGGCGGCTGCCGCGGCGATCCGTCGGGCGTTTTGTAAAGCCAGGTCCTCGGCGACGTCCAAGCCGAGCTGCGTGAGCTTGAACGCAACGGTCGCATCGAGTCGCGCTTCCGCGAATCGGCTCAACAGCTCACAGTACTCGTCCGCGACCGCGTCGGTCTGCCGCGCCTCTCCAATGCTTTCGCCCAAGATCGTCGCCGAAACGGCGAAGCGCTGCCCCATTGCGGCTTGCGCCACCGGCAGGAATTCCGCCATCGTCTCTCCCGCCACGAAACGTCGCGCCCCCAGTCGCATTCCGTACCGCGTCACGCCCTGCCGCACGAGGGTGTTATCGGCCGCGGCCAAGATCGCCGCGCGCAGCGGCCGGGCGATGAGCGACGTCATCCTTCTTTATCGCGTGACCGTGGCCCACACAGCATCACGAAGCTAGCCTACGGCAACCGTGATGTCAAGATATTTCAGCAGGCGCCGCGTCTCGCGACTCATAATCGCATGCAATGCTTCGTCTCCTGACCGCTGCATCGGCCTCGATCCTTTTAGGTGCCGTCGTCGTTCCCGTTACGACGACTCCGCAGCCGGACAATTCGGGCCGTTTGGCCGACCGCCAGTTTCTCGTACGCACGCCGCTCGGCAGCGGCTATGCCCGCTACTTCGGCACGGCGTCTCTCGAAGGCGACGCTTCGGCGACGCGCGCGCTCATTATCGTGCACGGCGTCCTGCGGGACGCCGACTATTACTTCGATACGGGAGTGATCGCGGCGAACGCCGCGCATGTCTTGAGCGACAGCCTCGTCATAGCGCCGCAGTTCGTGGAACGCGACGACATCGCGGGGCATCCCGTGTCGCCGCAGACGCTGTATTGGGACTCGAAGTGGCCCGGCGGTTCCGATGCGGTTGCGCCTGCGCCAATCAGCACGTACGACGTGTTCGACGCGATCCTCGCGCGGCTGTCCGACGCCCGCCGGTTCCCGCGCCTTCGCGAGATCGTGCTCGCCGGACACTCCGCCGGCGGCCAGATCGTCCAGCGCTATGCCGTCGTGGGCAAGGCCCCGCAGCTCGATGCGAGTGCCCGCGTGCCGGTCCACCTGATCGTTTCCAATCCGTCGTCCTACTTTTATTTTGACGATTGGAGGCCGATTCCGCAGCAAAACTGTGCCGACGTCGACGCCTGGCGATACGGACTGCGCGGCGTGCCGCGCTACGTCAGCGGCTCAGCCGAGCAGCTCGAGACGCGGTACGTCAAACGGCACGTAACCTATCTCATGGGAACGGCCGACACGGATCCCCAGGAAGAAGATCTGGACCGGTCGTGTGGCGGCGAGGCACAAGGCCCGTATCGCTTCATGCGCGCTAAGTATTTTATCGCTTATCTCGCGCGGCGCCACCCCGGCGGAACGTCGCAAGATTACGCGTTCGTTGCGGGAGTACCGCATGACAACCGCCGCATGTTTACGTCGGCCTGCGGCCTCGCCGTGATCTTCGGCGCAAGCACTGCATCGTGCGCCGCGACGGGCGCGATCGACGCGCGCGCCGTTCGCGTCGTGCCGGCGACCGAGGCAGCGGGGGCACGCTAATGACCGAGTACTTTATGCCATGACCGTCGTGGGCCAAGGCAGCGTGTTCTCCAATCACGAGGTCTGCCTGCGGCGGTAGCTCGAAGCACCGGCGGTGAAGATTTCGCTGTACCAAGTCGACGCGTTCACCAACAGGGC
>JAFAQW010000117.1 GCA_019245995.1 Vulcanimicrobiota bacterium
GGAATGCGTTCTTTGAAGCAGCGTTCGCAAACCAGCACGAGGCCGTTGTCGGACCACTTCGGACGCACGCTTTGGATCGCCACGCTCTAGTAAATACCCGGGATCAAGCGCGCGCTGCGTGCGCGATACGTGTCGTACTCAGTGCCGAAGTGAGATCGCAACAGCGCCTCTTCGGCCTCGATGCGCCCAATTGTGGCGAACAGTAGAACAGCGGTGAGAATTAGGCCGGCGCCGGAGCGGAACGCAAGCGACCAGCCTACCGAGCTGATCAATAGCCCGGCATAACTCGGATGGCGAATGACGCCGTACAGGCCGGTCGTAACCAACTGATGATTCCGCTGGATGGCGACCAGACCGCTGAAGCGGTTGCCCAATATGTAAACCGGCCAGATCCGTAGCGCTGCACCAATGGCGAAAAGGGCCGCGCCGATCCACCGGATTGCATCGCCGTCCAGCGTTAGGAATCCGATACGGTCCGTATATGGCGGCACGAAACCGAGCGCGAATCCTACGACAAAAAAGACGTACAGTACCCAGCGGTTCGAGCGATCCTCGCGCTCACCGCGCGTGATTCCGCCGGCCGCAAACGCTGCCGGAACCGCAATCGCAAAGAATACGATCGTCAGCGCGACGAACGGCCGGTGAGAAAAAAACGTAACGAAGCCGCCGGCCCCATAAATCGCAAGACCGAGGTATGCCGCCATGCCTCCGAGCACCAGGATCCCACGCAATGCAATCACTGTAATATGCCGTGAATAAAATGGAGCCGACGGTGGGACTCGAACCCACGATCCCATTTCTGGGGACGGATTACAAATCCGTTGCCTTACCGCTTGGCTACGTCGGCATCAAAACATGGTTAATTGACCTACAGGCGCCGTTTTGACCTGCTCAAACAAAGAAGCTGCGGACCGTCGTGAAGGCGATCCCAAAGAAGATGTTGCGCCCGCCAAAGGATTGCTCCGGCCACCGAGCCGATACGCTCTACCGCGGCCACGATTCAGCGCACGGAACGTTGACGTAAGCGCATGACAATTTGGGCATAGCAGCGTTAGATTGTCCAAGCGATTGTTTTGCGAATTCCCATCGATGTGCTCGACTTCGACTGGAACTTTGCCAGTTATGACGTTCCGCTTCGCCCACCCACACCTGAAACACTGTTCGCCCAACTGGCGAATGAGATACCGTCGTATAAACGGCGACTGTCCGCTGGGTACCTTGTACGCTCCAGACTCCAGGATCCTTATGCGTAAACGATAGTGATGCTGATGTTGGCATCTCAGCGAGCAATACTTCGTTGCTCCTGGCTTGATCTTGTTGCCGCAATCGTTCGTGCACCACCCGCGAACCTTCTTCGGATTCATAATCACACGGTACCATCGACATGTGCCATACGTATGGCACTGTGAATCGTATGCCGCAAAAGATCGACTTCACAGATTCAGTACGAGATCAATTTCGTCGTGCAGCGCGATACCGTCGTTGCCGATCAGCGGTATCGCAGGTTTTCGGCGCCGCGCGTCGTCGACGGCGCCGATCCGCACGGAGTAAAGCCGAAAGCCGTATCGTTGGTAAAACTTGAGCGCCGCTGTGTTGTCGTTCGTGGTGGTAACGAAAAGCCGGTCGTGCTTGCGCTTTCTCAGCTCGCCGGCGACCGCATCGAGGAGTGCGCGTCCGATTCCCGCGCCCTGCCGTAACGCATGAAGCAGCAGCAGCTCCGGCGGCATCCCCTCGGCGCCGAACGTAAAAACCGCGGCCCCATCCCGCTCGCCCGCGATCAAGGTCGGCGAATCGCTTAAAATATATTCCGTGTCGTGAACGATCAGCGGCTCGCCGCCCCATTGCTCGGAAATCAACGCGTCGATCCAATCCCGGTCACGCGGCTCCTTCCAGCGCACGGGCCAACCGCCGCTCATTCGCCGTGCCTTCTGCGTTCCCATAACGTGCGCGTATAGATCGTCGTGAATCCGCAACGGCGGAAGTTGCGCTCCGACGCGCTTGCGGGCTTCGCCGTCGCGCGCAAGAACCGCACTCCCGTTTCGCGCGCGCGAGCCATGCGGTCTCGAATCATCGCCGCGTGCCAGCCCTGCCGCCGAAAACGTCGAATCGTCGAGCCGGCAAACAGCGCCGACCATTCCCCGCGAACGTCCATGGCCGACGTCGCCGCAATGCCGGCGCCCGCATCATCGCGTCCTTCCAGCGCGCAAACGCCGTCGGACGTCGCGATGATTTTCGCGATGCGATCGTCATCGGGTTGAAGTACGTCGCGATCGAGAAACGCTTCGGCGGATGCCCTCGCCCATGTGTCGACATCCGATGCAACGGCTATGCGCTCGTCACGCCGTGCGTACGCGAAGTCGTCGCAAACCAACACGTTCTCGTACTCTGCCGGCGCGAAGCCTGCCGACGCCAATTCCAACGCAAGCGTCGGATCCGTCAACGGCGTCACGAAAACGCGCGGCGTGGCGCTCCGCCTCTCGTAGAACTCGCTGGCACGGCGCACGTCCTGCTGCGTCGCACGGAGGCCCACTCCGACGCCGTAGGCCTGCGACAGCGGCGAGTCGATGCCGGTAAATGCGACGAGGCCGCCGAGGAGTTCGATGCTATCGGCGCGTTCGTCCGGATAAAGCCGCCGTACGGCTTCGATCCCGCTGCGGATGCCGGCTATTTCAGAATGCCTGACGGCCTCGTCGAGTTCGCTCGTCAGAAGCACGGCGGTGGCTTCGAATTTCACGGCAAAGGCCCTTTATCGTGCCGGTCGAACGACCCCGGTATGAGATTCTTCGCGATCGCGTTGTTGTTTTTTGCCGTTGCCGCAACGGGCGGTCGAACGACCGTTACGATTGAGTCCTCGAACCTGAGTTTCAAACAAGCATTAGCAGCGTGTCCGCCAGGAACGCTCGGAGCGATCACGATGGCGCTCGGGCACGTGCGAATCGCCGAAGGCCCCGGCACGCAATCGGATATCGACGATGCGAATCCCAACGCGCAATCCCTTATGCTGGTGGGCTCCGGCGGTTCGGCAAATGCATTGATGGATGCATCACGGCGCACGGTCAGCGCCAATCACGTGACGCTCGCATCGCGCCGGCGCGTCGCGTGCGTCAGCCGCGACTAGGAAGCGCTTCTAAATTCCGACGACGATCCAGTCGGCAATCGCGTATTGCGCGCCGGTGCTCGTGATCGTCAAGGTGCCGTCGCCGGCGGCGTTGGTGCGAAACGTGGCAACCTTCGTGCGCCCGTTGCGCACCGTTCCGCTCACTTGGACGGACTGACGCGCGCTCGTCGTTGAGCTGACGTCAAGGCTTTCGCCGCCCGAGAAAGCTCCGTGCAGCACGTTAATGCTCGAGAGGCGACCGCGGTGGAAGACGAGCGTGATCGGAATCGAGAACGCCTCGGTCGCGCCGCCGCCACTGAGGGTGAACATCGGCCGGCTCATCGGACAACTGCGGCTGCCGGCATCTTGCCGGATCCACAACGCGCCGATTGGGGCCTGAACGATCGACCCGCCCGTGTGCGCCGACCAGATGGCGAATCCGCGCTCGTCGAGCCAACGGGACCCGCCCGAAAACGCGCCGCTTTCCCACCCGAAGGTGACGTCGAGAGAGGGGATCCCGATCAGGCTATAGCCGGCGGAGCTCTGGCAGAACTCCGCCACGTTTCCGAAGCCGCGGCGCAGGATGATTTCCGAGGCCGAAATAACGCGCTTGCGCAGCAGCGAATCGGCGCCGTTTCGCTCCGACGGTCGGTTGTAGCTGAGCCGTTGTTCCGTTCTGCCGAGATCCCGCACGACGGAGCCGAGCGCGTCGGCGACGGCGATCGCAGTCTTGGCGTTGTCCGAAGCGGAGGCGCGCTGAGCGTCGAGAGCGTCGGCAGCGTCGCTGACGGTCTGCAGACCGTCGGCGCCGGAATAGGAATTGGCCAATGGACCGACTCCCCCGCCGGCGCAAGCCGTCAGGAGAAGCCCGATCGCGCAGGCGACAATGCGAATCGTCCGGCGAGCCATCCTATTGCTTTACTCCAAAATCGGAAGCAAGGTTGCTACAGCCCCATGGTAGGCCACCGACTTGAGCCGAGCATGAGAGGGCCATGAAGGGACCTTTGGCGCTCAAGCCTCGTCATCTTGCCGAGGACACCGCCGTGGCGCTATCGTACCCAGGTCAGCCCACCAAAATTGGACGCTATGGGTAGGTGGCCGAGTGGTTAATGGCACCAGACTGTAAATCTGGCGCGCGAAGGCGCTACGCTGGTTCGAATCCAGCCCTGCCCAATGTGCGGGCGTTGCATAGTGGTAATGCCCTTGCCTTCCAAGCAAGAGTCGCGGGTTCGATTCCCGCCGCCCGCTCCACATCAGGGTCCGTCCTCCTGAGATACCGGCGCTTACCGGCCGATTGTGAAGGCCGCCTCGCTAGCCCCCGATGACGACGGCGTTCTTGAAGGTGCGCTTCGGACCGCTGAACGAGGTATGAAAGACTCCCGTCACCGTCACGGTGGCGCCGTTGCTTCTCGTCTGTGCCGTTTTGTCGACCACGACGATGCAACTGGAGTCGCAGAGCTGGAAGCCGGCAACTTTTCCCATCAGCGTGCTCGACGTTTGAAAGTTCGAAACCGTGCCTTCCACGGTCACGGTCTTGCCGTCGTACGACGCGGGGCTCGCCACGAGGGTCGAGGGCTTGAGCGTTGCGGCCAACGCGATTGCCGGCACGCCGGCGCAAATGAGAGCTAAAAGGAAACGGCGCATTACATTCCTCCCGGGAGCATATTGCAGTCGATCATCTTGTTGAGCAGCGGCGCGGCGACGATATCCACGAACTTATGCCGCAGGGTGGGATTGTTCTTTAGTTTCGACGACGTGGACCCGCCAG
>JAFAQW010000235.1 GCA_019245995.1 Vulcanimicrobiota bacterium
CGCGAGCAATCCAAGAAGGTCCCGCTGCGGATTCGTTGCGCCGTTGAAATCTAAAACGCCGGGCGCCGGCGCGTGCCAGTTCCAAATGAGATAGAGGTCCAGCGTATTGATTCCGAGTGCTTTGTAGGCGAGCATCGCCGGCCGCCATTGGCTGCGCGGAATGCGCTCGTAAAAAAACGCCGCGCCGTAGACGAAGAACGGACGGCCTGCGGCGGTGAAAACGGGATAACCGTGATCCATGGTCACGCGGGACGTGTTCCAGCTCGACCAGCGTTGCGTGCCACGCTCGCTCTGCGAAAGGCTCGACGCGGCACCGCCGGACGACGTCGGCAGAGCCAGCGCGATGAGCGCGACGGCGACCGCGAAGGGCCACCAGCGTTTTTGCCATGCCGCGGTGAGATAGGCCACCGCGCCAATCGCGAGCCACCCGACCCCGAGCGCGATGGCCGTCGGCCCGGAGCCAACGAACGCGATGCTCCATCCGGCCAACGCAATTAATGCCGGCAACGGATACAACGGCATTTTGAAGGGAACCGCGCCGCGCCGAGCGCGCAACACGGCCAGGGCGAGGATCTGAGCGACGCCTTGAATTAACACGATTCCCGCCGTCAAGAACGCGATCACCTGATCCAGCGTGAAGAGCGCCGCAACCAGCGACAGCGCCCCGACGCAGAGCAGCGCAATGTGCGGGATTTCTTTGCGCGGATGCAGGCGCCCAAAGGCCGAGAAGAACGCGCCGTCGCGGGCGGCTGCAAAAGAAATCCGGGAGAAGCCCAAAAGGTTGCCGTAGAGTGAAGCGAACGCGGTGACGAGCACCATCATCGTGACCGCGAGCGCCGGGAGGCGGCCCCACGTGCGCTCGATGATCAAGGCACCGACGTATTGCGCCTGCGCGGTCGGCTGACCGTGCGCATCGAGCAACGAGCGCCATGGCACGACGCCCAGCACGCCGACCTGTAAAAGCACGTACAGAACCGCGACTCCGACGATAGAGAGGACGATCGCCAACGGAACCGTGCGCGTCGGCTTGACGACCTCATCGCCAAGCAACGCCGCGTCGGAATAACCGACGTAATCGTAGAGCGTAACGTACAGCGCGCCGGCGAAGCCCGCGAGAAATCCGGCGCTCAACCGAAACGGCGTGCCGAGATGAAAGGCTTGGGTGAAGTGCGCATGCGAGAGGCCGGCGAACGCGACGACCGCCACCGTGAGCGATGCCACCACCGCAAGGGCCGCCCCGAGCACCGCAACCTGTGCGGTTCGTCGGTAGAGCAGGAGGATCGTCAGCAGCCCGACCGATACCGCCAGCGCGTCGTGCAAGAAGACGCTCTGACCGATTTGCGGATAGAGGTACGCGGCGTAGTTGGCAAATCCGATGTAGCCGCTGGCCAGCAGGCACGGCGCGTACAGCAGAAACTGCCAGTTGAAGAGAAACGCGAGCGCCCTCCCGAGGCGCTCCGCGCCGAAGACGTTGCGCAAATATACGTACGTTCCGCCGGAGCCCGGGAACGCCGAGGACAGCTCGGCCCAGACGAGGCCGTCGCACAAGGCGACGATCGCGCCGGCGATCCAACCGACCAGCGCCAGCGGACCTCCGAGCGCCGCGATCACCAACGGAATCGTCACGAGCGGTCCGATGCCGATCATCGTGATGACATTGATGGAGACCGCGCCGCGTAAATCGATCGCGCGCTTGAGTTCAGGCACGAGCGTCCGACATCTCTAGGCGTGATTTCTTCGTCCGCCGAAACAAGCCGCCATGCAGCCGCGATCCCACCTTGCGCAACTGCTGGGCCTCGAAGGCGACGTGCGCGTCGATACGATCCACAGCGAAGCGTTGCGCGGCAACTGCCTCGGCGATTCGCCGGAGCGCCCACTTGTCGTTTATTTGCCGCCAGAGTACGATGCGGGTGGATCGCGCCGCTATCCCGCGATCTACGTGCTCCACGGCTATACCGGCGACGTTCGCGCGCTCGTCGCAGCACGGCCGTGGGAAACCAACGTATTGCAGTGGGCCGATCGATTGATCGGAAAGGGAAGAATGGCGCCCGCGCTGGTGGTGCTCGTTGACGGG
>JAFAQW010000041.1 GCA_019245995.1 Vulcanimicrobiota bacterium
CGCCTCATCATCGTCTGCGGACACTACGAAGGGATCGACGAACGCCTCAACGCCCTCTATCAGGTCGAGGAATGCTCCATCGGCGATTTCGTGCTTACGGGCGGCGAAATACCCGCGCTCGCGTTCATGGACGCGACCGTCCGGCTCGTGCCGGGAGCGCTGGCGGCGGAGTCGCTCGCCAGCGAATCGTTTGCGGCGGGAACTCTGGATTACCCAAGCTTCACGCGCCCTGCGACCTTCCGCGGAGTTGACGTGCCTGCCGTCTTGCTATCGGGCGATCACGCAAAGATCGCTCGGTGGAGGCGGGAGCAGTCACGCCGGCGCACGGAGGCGCGCCGGAGCGACCTTCTCGACCCACAGCGTTTGCAGGGTACGCCGGAGCCTCCATAGCATTACGTCAGCTCCGCCGGGCTGCACGCCCGGCGCTTCATTGCTCGCCAGACCCCCAAGATAAAACGCTATGAATATCATCGAAGTGCTCAACCGCGATCAGCTCAAGGAGGCAGTTCCGGAGTTCCGCGCCGGCGATACCGTCAAGGTCTACTCCAAAGTCGTCGAGGGCGGCAAGGAGCGCACTCAGATGTTCGAGGGCACCGTCATCGTTCGTAAAGGCGGCGGCCTGGGCGAGTCGATAACGGTCCGCCGCATCGCTCACGGCGTGGG
This sequence comes from Vulcanimicrobiota bacterium, assembly GCA_019245995.1. GTDB lineage: Bacteria > Vulcanimicrobiota > Vulcanimicrobiia > Vulcanimicrobiales > Vulcanimicrobiaceae > Cybelea. Next base: position 664 of record JAFAQW010000041.1, read on the forward strand.
CGTTGAAAAGACGTTTCTGCTCCATAGCCCTCGCGTCGAACGCATCGAGGTCGGCAAGCGCGGCGCGGTGTCACGAAGCCGCCTCTACTATTTGAGCGAAAAAGTCGGCAAAGCCGCACGAATCAAGGAAAAGAAAGCCAAAGGAACCTGACGCACCGCTCTGACACCGCTTCAGCTCGTCGGGCTTCTGTGCGTCTTGACCATCGCGCGTGTTGCGGTGTCGGCGCGCCGCTTTACCGAAGGCAATCCGCGTGACGCGGCGCTGTTGCGAAGCTATCTCGACGCTTTCATCGCTGCGGGACTGGTCGCACTCTTCCTGGTGACGTTCGTGCTGGCGCCCTTTTATATTCCATCCGTCTCGATGGTTCCGACGCTGCAGATCACCGACGTCGTGCTCGTGGATGAGATTGCCTATCGGCTCCATCCTCCCGCCCACGACGACATCGCACTCTTCACGCCGCCGATACCCGCCGGAGGCACGCAGTACGTCAAGCGCGTCATCGGCGTTCCCGGCGACCGTATACGAATCACGGGAGGAGTGGTGTATCGCAACGGCACGCCGTTGCGCGAGCCCTACGAGAACCAGCCGCCGAATTATACTCTGGCAATCCGCGACTACGGCATCTACGTCAACGGAACGCGCCTCGATCCACGCGTGGCCAACGTTCCGCCTCGGGCGAATTGGCAAGCGCCGGACCGGATTCCGGACGACTGCTATTTCGTGTTGGGCGACAACCGCAACTATTCCGACGATTCGCACGTCTGGGGCTTCGCGCAGCGCGCGGGCGCCTTCGCCGCGGGACCGCTGGCGCGGGAAAAGACTCGCGCTGCTTTTTACGGTCGCGCGTTCCTGCTGCTCTGGCCGCTACGGCGGATGCACCTGCTCGGACATTAGCCTCGGATGACGCCGTACGAACTACTCGCCATCGTCGCGGTCATCGGAGCGGCGCGCGCCGTGCTTTCGTTGCGCCCCGTGGTGGCGGGCTCCGCCGGCCGCAGCACGGCCATCGCCCGTGAATTTCTCGACCCGTTCATCATTGCCGGCATCGCGGCGTGGATATTGATCACGTTCGTCGCACGTACGTATTATATTCCGTCCGGGTCGATGCTCCCCACGTTGCAGATCCACGACGTCCTGCTGGTCGACAAGTTCGAATATCGTTTTCATCGACCGAAGGAGGGCGACATCGTGGTTTTTCCGCCGCCGGTCCCGACGCCCGACGACTTCATCAAGCGCGTCATCGGACGACCCGGGGATACGATCCGCGTCGCCGGCGGAATCGTGTATCTCAACGGCTCGCGGTTATCCGAACCGTACGTCGCGGAGCGCCCGGCGTACTCGCTGGAGGTCCGCGACTACGGCATCTTCGTGAGCTATGGGGCTGGGTGGCAACGTCTGGACCCGAGCATGGCCAACGTGCCGCCTCGATCGAACTGGACCGCGTCCAACAGAGTTCCGCCGCACTGCTATCTCATGTTCGGCGATAACCGAAACGATTCGGAAGACTCGCACATCTGGGGCTTCGCGCAAGACGCGGGGCGCTTCGCCACCGGGCCGCGCAGCAACGCATCCGCCGGTTTCACGGGACGCGCATTCTTGATATTCTGGCCGCCGTCGCAGGCGAAGATTTTATAACGCGCTTAGCGAAAGGCTGCGCGTGGTCCGTCTCGCGAGATGGCGATCGTTCGCAAGTCTGACCCTGCAGCTCGCGGTCCTCGCGTTGCTGATCGCCGCCTTCTTCGTGCGGCTCCCGCAGGTTTCTGGCCTCTCGATGGAACCGCATATTCACTCCGGAGAATACGTCGCTATCAACACGTTCGCGTATCGCTTTATGGCGCCGCGACGCGGGGATATCGTCGCCTTCCACCGCGATAACGACGCCCGCGGCGTCTTCATCAAACGAGTCATTGCGATTCCCGGTGATCGCGTGGAGATCGCTCGGGGCCGCGTCTACGTCAACGGAACGCCCCTCGAAGAGCCTTACGTCCAACATGGCGACGACCGCAGCGTCTCGGCGCTCACGGTCCCTGCAGGCACCGTGTACGTGCTGGGCGACAACCGCCCCGCCAGCGAGGACTCGCGCACGTTCGGCCCCGTGCAGGACGATCGGTTGATGGGACGCGCCATTGCCGGCGTCTGGCCACCGCGCATGTTGGGGGGACTGTAGTCACGATGCTCGCGCAGGCGCAGTGGTATCCGGGGCACATGGTACGAACGCAGCGGGCGGTGCGGGAGGCGCTGGCCTGTACCGACATCGTGATCGAGGTCGTCGACGCGCGTATCCCGCGAAGCGGGCGCTATCCGATGCTGGATGAGTTAACGCGCGGGCGCAAGCGCTTCGTCACGCTCACGCGGGACGATTTAGCGGATCCCGCGGTGACGCAAGCGTGGCTGCACCGTCTCGAGGGAGCCGGCATGGAAGCCTCCGCACTCGACGCGCGCGCCCGGCGCAAGGTCGGGCACTTCGTCCGCGCGGTCGCGCAGGATGCGGCGGGCCGAAAAGGTATCGCCCGCAGCATGATCGTCGGCGTGCCGAACTCCGGAAAGTCAACAATCGTCAACGCGTTGCTCCGGCGCGCCAAAGCAAAGACGGAAAATCGGGCCGGAGTGACGCGGCAATTGCAGTGGTTTCGATTGTCGCCGACCCTCGAGCTCCTCGACACGCCCGGCGTGCTGCCGCCGAAGATCGTTAGTCCCGCCGCCCGTTGGAAGCTCGCACTCTGCGGCGCGCTGCCGCAAAACCGGTTCGATGCCCGCGAAGTGGCCGATGCGTTTCACCGCTGGTCGCTCGTTGGGGCTAGCGGCGCAGGCGTCCCGGATCTCGCAGCGTTCGCCGCGCAGCGCGGCTTCTTACGCAAAGGTGGGCAAACCGACCTGAACAACGCCGCTCGCGCCTACATCCGCGTCTTCAACGAAGGCGGTTTTGGGCAGATCTCACTGGAGCATCCGGATGACGCCGAAGCAGCGTAAAGCGAAGACGGCGTACGAGCGCGAGCGCCGGCGCCTGCATCGGCTGCATCGCATCGAAAACGCCGCGCGCGATCGAGGATTCTCGTTGATTGGCGGCATCGACGAGGTGGGTCGCGGTCCTCTCGCAGGCCCGGTGGTGGCCGCCTGCGTCGTGGCGGGCGAACCGCTCTTCATCAGGGGTCTCAACGACTCGAAGCAGGTACGGCCAGAGTTGCGGGTCGAGATCGCCGAGACGATCAAGGTGCGCGCGATCGCGTGGGCCGTCGGAAGCGCCGACGTGGCGGAGATCGACCGCCTGAACATCTATTGGGCCAGCATCCTGGCAATGGAACGCGCGATCGCGGCGCTCGGGGCGACACCCCAGTATCTGATCACCGACGCGGTGCGTATCCGCTCGTTCGTGGGGCCGCAAGAACCCATTATTCACGGCGACGCCCGCTGTGCCGTCGTCGCCGCGGCCTCGATCGTCGCCAAGGTCCACCGCGATGCGCTCATGGTGGAGCTCGACCAGCAGGAGCCGCGCTACGGCTTTGCGCTGCACAAGGGGTATTCAACGCCGCAGCATATCGAGGCGCTGCAAGCGCACGGCCCGAGCGTCCATCACCGCGCCAATTGGGCCCGCGTCCGCGACGCGCAGCTGGCGCTCGGCCTGCAATCCGTCGAAGCGCTGGAGGCACTCACCGAGACGCAGCCAGCCGCGCAGGCCGATGCCGCCTCAGCTTAACCGCAACCGCAAGGGCCGCGAAGGGGAGGATCGCGCAAGCGCGTTTCTCCAAGCCTGCGGCTATCGTGTTCTGGGTCGCAACGTCCGGCTTCCCGGCGGCGAAATCGACGCCATCTGCCTCGACGGCGCCACGCTCGTGATCGTCGAGGTCAAGCGGCGTGATTCCCACGCCTTCGGCTCCGCGCTGGCAAGCGTGGACGCGCGAAAGCGCGGACGCTTGCGAGCGGTCGCGGCCGACTACGCCCAGATCGTCGCTCCCGACGCCCGAATTCGTTTCGACGTCGTGACGCTCGAGCGCGAAGGCCTGCGCCTGCACCGCAACGCTTTTTGATGGCGACGAAATCGCGCGCTAATCCGGAGCTGCGCCGTACCGTTACGCCTTGGGGATCTTTCTCGTGGGGCTACTCCGACGTCGGCGCCGACATCTTCGTCGGCTTGGGGCTCGTGCTGGCCGCGGCGGCGGGCGCCAGCAACGTGGCGTTCTTGTTCGCAGGCGTCGTCTACGTCTGCATCGGGCTCGCCTACACCGAGCTTGCCGCCACCTATCCGGTCGCCGGCGGCGGCCAGTACTTCGTCATGCGCGGACTGGGGGATATTTTCGGTTTCATCGCGGGTTGGGCGGTTTTGCTCGACTTCACGATCGACGTCACGCTCTTCGCGTGGACGTCCGTGGATTACTCGAGCCAACTTTTGCCGTCCCTCACCAACTCGATTCATCCCTGGGTGCACTTCGTGGCAGTCTTCGCCCTGGTGATGGGGCTGTGTCTGCTCAACGTCGTCGGTGTGCGCGAAAGCACGGCGTTCAACGGAGTCGTCTCCGCGCTCGACGTTCTGAGCGAGTCGCTGATTCTGTGCCTCGGATTTCTCTTTGCGTTCCGGCCCTCGCTGTTGATTCACGCCATGCAGTTCAGCTGGCCGTCGCCGTACCAACTGATGCTGGGCACGTCCCTCGCGATCATCTCGTTCGTCGGCCTGGAGTCCATCTCGCAAGCGGCACAAGAGACGCAGCGTCCGGCCTCGATCATCCCCCGCACGTCCGTCGCGTTGATCTTGACCATCTTGATTTTCGCGCTGGCGTACTCGAATCTCGCCCTTGGAATGCAGCCGTGGCATCCGATCACCGACGCGCACGGTCACCATTTGGCGTTTTGGCAGATGTTCCCAAACAGTCCCGACAATCAGGGCAAGGCGGTTGCGCTGCTGGCGGCACAAGTGCCGTACTACGGCGCGCTGGCGGCGCTCTACGTTCCGGTACTCGGAGCGATCTTGCTGCTGATCTCGTCGAACTCGGGAGTCTTCGGCAGCTCGCGCATAGCGTACGCGATGAGCAGCAGCAATCTGCTGCCGGCAATCTTCCAGCGCGTCCACCGCCGCTTTCGCACGCCCGCGATTTCGATCGTCTTCTTCTCGTCGATTGCGGTGATAGAATTGGTTTTCGCCGCCGTCCCCGGCCTTTTCCCGGCCGCGGCCTCGTTCTACGCGCGGTTCTTTCGCGGCGAAAACGGTTTGGACTTCTTGGCAGATCTCTACGCGTTCGGCGCCGCGACCAGCTACTCGTTCGTCTTTTTGGGACTGATCGGCTTGCGCCTCACAGATCCGCTGAGCCCGCGCAAGTTCAAGATACCGTTGAACATCCCGATGCGCTTCCGCGGCGAGCGCGTCGAGTTTCCAATCGTCGCGGTCATCGGCTTCGTCGGGATCTTTTCCATCCTGCTCTTTACGCTGCGGACGCACGTGCTGGGCCGAATTTTCGGCCCGAGCTGGTTGCTGCTGGGGGTGCTTCTCTATCTGGCGTATCGCCGCTACCGGCGATTGCCCGTCTTGCAATCGCGGCAGCGGGATTGGCGCAACGAACAGACCGAAATTCTACGGCGCTCCGGAGAGCTGGAGCTCATGGACGAATATCTCGCGAACCTGAAGGAAAGCGACCAGCGCCGTGCCGCGGGCAGCAGCGGAGCCTGACGTGCTGCTCGTCCGGGCGTTGCTCTCCGTCGCCATCGTCGTATGCGGCGGAATCGTGCTGGCCGAGATGTTTGCCTCCATGCGAATGGCCGGCATCATGGTGCTGCCGGGCACCGTTTTGGGAGCCGCGATGGTGGCGCTCGGCACGCACCGGCTCCTCCTGATCGCCCGCGTCAGGGGCATCCTCCGATGATCGCCTGGGGCGCCGCGCACATCAGCGTCGCCGGAATTCTTGCGGCCATTATCATCGCGGGATCCGTTGGGAGCACGCTCTACTGGATGCTGACTCCGCCCGCTTCGTACGTGCAAAAGATCGCGAAAAAGGCGGAAACGGAGCTGGCGGAAATGGTCGGCAGCCTCATCGTTGCGTTCTCGCCGGAGATCGACTCTTCGCACATGGTGGCGCTCGCCGTCAAATTAGCGCGCGGTGAAAAATCCGAGGTCTTGGCGCTCTACATCATCGAGGTGCCGTACACGCTGCCTCCCGACGCGACGATGCCGGCGGAGGAGCGAATCGCCCTCGACGTGCTCGGGGCCGCCGAGACGATCGCCAACAAGAACAACGTCGCGATCCGCACGGAGACCATTAAAACGCGCTCCACCAAACAGGCGGTTCTCGACGTTGCCAAGCGCGAGCAGGCGAACTTGATCATGCTCGGATCGTTTCGCGAAGGAAAGTACACGGGCGCGCCGCTGAGCCGAATCATCGAGGAGATCACTGCGGATGCGAAATGCGATGTCCTCATCGGCGTTGAAGGAAAGCACGGTACGCTGTTGCTAAGCGATGAAAGCGTACAGAGCAATCCCCAACCTGTCTAATCTCCGAAGAGGTGACTTTAGTGAACTTTAGAGCTTGCTGGATTTCCTGCGCCGCGGTCGCCGCAGCGCTCGCGCTACCCATGACGGCCGCCGGCGCGCTCGCCGCAAATACGGCGCCGGCCATCGCCGCATTCGATCGCGCTTTCGCAGAAGTGAACGACTACTCCGCGGTGCTGCACGTTCACGAAGCGAAGGGCGGCCAGACGCAAGACCGCGTCTACCAGTATCAGTTCATGAAGCCGCACTTCGCAAAGACGCTGATCCTTGAGGGCGACGGCAAAGGTTCCGGCGGCGTTTGGACGGGGAGCGATCAAGTCAGTGGGCACCAGGGCGGCATCCTGTCTGGGATTCACATGAAGGTGAGCGTTCACGATCCGCGCGCCGTGTCGTTGCGCGGCGTGACGATTCCCGAAGGTCTGCTGCAACGCATCGTCGATAACTACGAGACCGTTGCGGGCAAGCTCACGCAAACGGACGGCGGCAAGATCAACGGCGTCCCGACGGACCGGTTAGATCTCAAAGTGAGCGAACCGGGATCGAACGGCGACGTCAGCGAGCAGATTCTGTATCTGTCGAAGGAGACGCACTGGCCCATCCGTCAGATCATGTATTCGGGATCGCAGATCGTTTTGGACGAAACGGTGAGCAATCTCAAAACCAACACGGGCTTGACGCAAGGGGACTTCCCCTTCTAGCGCCTCTTGCGCCGTGTCATACTGAGAGACTGGGCA
>JAFAQW010000047.1 GCA_019245995.1 Vulcanimicrobiota bacterium
TCCCGCGGGCTCGTCGCACGATCGGCGTAACGGGCATCGTAGGGCCACGAGGCAAAATCGCCGCGCGCGAATGCCTCGCTCATGCGGCGTCGCGATTGCGCGTCGGGGACGGCGGCAACGACTCGCACCGCCGCGGCTCCGAGACGAATGGCGGTTCGGACCGCGCGCTCTTTGATGGCGGCGGGACCGGCGTGTGCGGCGCTCATAGCGTCGCCAGCGGCCCGGGCGCGGGTAACGGAAAGACTGCGTCGACCGCCGCAACGTCGTCGCCGTCGAGCAGCAGGTCCGCGGCGCGGGCGTTCTCTTCAGCATGTTCGGCATTTGCCGCCTTCGGAATAGCGAAGACGTTGGAGTGCCGCAAGAGGAAAGCGAGTGCCACTTGATGCCTGGTGGCGGCGTGCTTGCGCGCGATGCGGTCGATCGTTTCGCGCGCCGCACGCGACCTGAGAAACTTTCCGCGCGCGAACGGAGTGTAGGCCACGATTGCTATGCCGAGCCGTGCCGCGGACGGCAGGAGCTCGTGTTCGACGCCGCGCTCGCAAAGGTTGTAGAGCACCTGATTGCATGCGAGGGGTGCGCCACGCAGGAACGACGTGGCTTGGCGCATCTCACCGGTATCGAAGTTGCTCACGCCCGCGAAGCGGATGGCGCCCTCGGACAAGAGGCCATCGAACGCGCGCATCGTCTCTTCCAGGGGATGTTCGCCGGGCCAATGGAGCATGTACAGGTCGAGATATTCGCATCCGATCCGCTCGATGCTTCGCCGGGCGGCGGCGATGGTTCCGGCATAAGAAGCATTGCTCGGCAAGACCTTGCTGGCGATGAAAAGCTTCTCGCGTGGGAAGCCGCGTATTGCTTCTCCCAGCAGCTCCTCTGCTCGGCCGGAGCCGTACATCTCGGCGGTGTCGAGGTGCGTCATTCCCAATTCGACGCCTCGCTGGATCGCGCGGATCGCCTCGCGGGCGCGGGGACCGCTTTCCGGGATGTCCCACGTGCCCTGCCCGATTGCCGAAACCTCGATCCCGGTCGCGCCGAACGGCTTGCGAATCAAAAGAACTCAAACTCCCCGTGGCGCGCGGCATACGCCAACAATCCGCCGCGCAGATGGAGCAGACGCCCGAAGCCGGCTTCCCGCAAACGGTGCGCCGCCCACAGGGATTTCGAGCCGACGCGGCAAGCCACGACGTACCGGGAGGCGCTATCGAGTTCGGACATCCGGGCCTCCAACTGCGACGCCGGTATGCGAACCGCGCCCTCGAGCGAGCCGAGCACCGCTTCGTGCGGCTCGCGAACGTCCAGCAGCGTTGCCCGCGCCAACGCTTCGTCCAACCCCTCTGCCTCCACTTCGGCGATGCCGTTCGAACGTGCCGTCGATTCAGACTCCGCGTAGAGATAGGACGCCGTGTCGAAGATCGTCGGCGCGTTTCCGCAGGCCGCGCAATTGGGATCGCGATCGTAGCGTACTTCCGTCACGCGCGATCGCAGGGCGTCCAGCAATAGCAATCGGCCGACCAGCGGCTCGCCGGCCTCGAGCAGGACCTTGAGCGCTTCGCTCGCCTGCCAGGCGCCGGCGATGCCCGCAAGCGCGCCGAGCACACCGCCCTCAGCGCACGTCGGCACGCTGCTGGGGGGCGGGGCCTCCGGATAGAGACAGCGATAGCACGGAGCACCGGGAGCAAACACGCTGACTTGCGCGTCGAAGCGAAAGATCGAGCCGTAAACGTTCGGACGCCCCTCTAAAACGCAGGCATCGTTGATGAGATAGCGCGTTTCGAAACGATCGGTGCAGTCGAGGACGCAGTCGTACGAGCGAATCACGTTCCGTGCGTTCTCTGCATTGAGCCGCAGCGCCAGCGCTTCCACCTCGATGGAAGGATTGAGCGCGTGCAGACGATGCGCCGCAACGGACGCTTTGCGGCGGCCGACGTCCGCGGAACCGAAGAGCGTCTGACGCTGGAGATTCGTTTCATCCACGACGTCGTCGTCAACGACGCCGATTCGTCCGATGCCGGCGGCCGCGAGGTATTGCAGCGCGGGCGATCCCAGGCCGCCGGCACCAACCACCAGCGCGGCGCTAGATTGAAGCCGTTCCTGTCCCGCCAAACCGACCTCGGGGATGAGCAGATGGCGCGAATATCGCCGCAGTTGCGCCGCGTTCATTCGCAAACCGTCTGCGCCCGTGGTCGCGCGGCCGCGCGCGCGGGATGCCGCTCGTTCAGCCATTCGAGAACCGTCGCCTTGGCGTGCTCGGCTGCGTACGTGTGGTCGCTTTCGATAGTCGAGAACCATTTGGGACCGGGTGCGCGCTCGTACAGCGCGCGCACGCTACGCGGACTGACCATCGCGTCGCGGCTCGCCGCGACGTAGAGCACCGGCCGTCCGGCGAGTCTCGGGAGAAGTTCGTCGTAGACGCGTTCCACATCGGCCACCAAGTCCGGTAGCGCTGCGCCGACGACGTACGACGATCGAAAATCGGCGGGACCAACCGCCGCCAGGGCCTCCACGGCGGTGGGCTTGCCGTAGCCGGTCGCGATCGCAATGCTTCCCAGCAGCGCCGGATCGAGCGCGGCGGTAAACAGCGCGGTCATTGCGCCCATGCTATGGCCGATCGTGTACGCGGACTCGTCCCCGCGTTCTCTGGAAAAGGCCACAACGCGACGCATCGCGTCGACGCAGTCGTCGACGCTGCGCAACTCTCCACCACTGGCGCCAAGCTTGTGCCCCGGAAAGTCGAAACTATAAACTCCGTACCCATGACCCGCGAGAAACGAGCACAGGAAGTCGAGGTTATGCTTGCTGGACGAATAGCCGTGGCCGGCGATCAGCGTGATGCCCCTCTCGCGACGAGCCCGGTACCAGAGCACTGCGATCGAACTGCGCTCCGCTTCCAGCCCAAACAGTTCGACGTGGCTCATTGAGCAGGGTTCTCTTTCCACGCCGACGAGCCGTCGGCGTACTGTTCCTTCTTCCAAATCGGCGCACGCCGCTTGACCTCTTCGATCGCGTACCGGCATGCGTCGAACGCGGCCGCGCGATGCGGTGCAGCGGCGACGATGCCGACGGAAATCTCCCCCGGCAAGAGTTCGCCGACCCGGTGAACGATTGCAAGCCCGACGTCGCCGAAGCGCTGCCGCACCTCTGCGGCAATGGCTTGGAAGTCGGCGCGCGCCATCGGCTCGTACGCCTCGTAGAATAACCGCGTAACCACGCGCGCATCGGCGGTCGAGGGGCGGACCCTGCCCCAAAACGTTACGACGGCACCGTCGCTCGCGCGCATCGCGGCCTCTAGCCGCTCCGGCTCGATCGGTCGCGCGACGACCGCGATCACTTCCGAGGTTGCGCTCATCCGCCGCCGACCGGTGGCAGCAACGCGATCTCATCCCCTTCGCGAAGCGGCTGCACGCCGTCCACGAGCCGCCCGTTGCACGCGACGCGCACCCACTTCGCTTCACCGTGCAGCAAGGGAAAGCGGCGCTCCAGCTCGAGCCAAAGGTCATCGACACCGGCATCGTGCGGCAAATCGAACCACGTCTCGGGGGCTTGCAGCAGTTCTCGAAGGCGTGCGAACGCCAGTACGCGCACTCGCATTGCGAGCGAGCTTCGACGGGGACGGCGCTAAACCGTACCGAAGCAAACGACCACGACGGATGGCGCCGCGAGTACTGGCCGTTTGGATGTTCTTCGCCATGGCGCCGCTCCGCGGCATTGCCGCGGCGGGCGGCTGCAGCCAAGAGACGCTCGCGGTCCAAAATACGCCGGTCACGATCGTGTACTGCGTGGTGGGAATGCCTCATCGCGACGGGCCCGCCGAGGTTGTCGTCCCGTTTACCGCCAGATTTTCGGCGCGCGGCGCTTCCGCGATGCGAGCGGGAAGCCTTCACTTCCTCGCCGATGAGGGCGTCTCGCGCGTGCTCTCGACTGTCGATTTGGGTGCCCTGAACCTGGCAGGAACGCTGCACCTGACGCTCGCGTACTCGCGTGGACTGATCCGCGTGGAGGGGGCGCTGCTGACGCCGGGAGCTATCACGATCAAGTGATCTGCAACCCAATTCGGGACGAACCTTTTTAGGGAGGCATATGCGCCGGCGCTACATCGCCTACAGCAGCTCTAAGATCCCCGACGGCTGTCGATAGAGGAGACCGCTCTTCTTATGCCCTGTACGGCGACGATCCCGAATCTCACGGCTCGCGAGCAAGCGCACCACCTATACGAAGCGATACCGCCCGGATTGTTCCGGGTCAGCGACGAGAGCGAACGTATCGCCTGGCGCGTCAGCCCCGAGCCGTTCGCCTTGTCCGCAGATCAGGCTCGTGAGATCGAACGGCTTGGCACGGACCTGTTGGCCTTTTATCGAGTCTTGAACAATCTGTACAATCGCAGCGCCAAGGGAACCGCGCCCTCATTCGTTGCGGAATACCTCGACCGCGGAAAGCCGCAGCAGATCGTGAAGCTCGCGCGACAAAATCGCTTCAAACAGGACGTTCCGGGCGTCATTCGTCCCGATCTGATATTGACCGACGATGGGTTCGTCGCCACCGAGCTCGATAGCATCCCCGGTGGAATGGGCTTCGTCGGCGCCATGACGCATGCATATTGTAGCCTTGGGATCGAGAGCTTCGGCGGCGACGACGGTATTCCGAGAGGCTTCGCCGCGATGCTCGCCTATGTCAGCGGCGTCGAGCACCCCACCGTGGCCATCGTCGTCTCGGACGAATCGGCAGATTATCGCAACGAGATGGCGTGGCTGGCGATGGAGCTGCGCCGGCTTAACCTCGCCGACGCGTGGCTGCGCAGACCGCAAGAGCTGACCTTCACCGAAGACGGACTCTTCATCACGCACGAAGGTGGGCGCGAGTCGCGGGTCGACGTGATCTACCGTAACTTCGAGTTGTTCGACCTCTTCAACATACCCAAACAAGAATTGATGTTGTATGCCGCGCGCCACAATCGCGTGAGGATGACGCCTGCCCCCAAGGCGTCGCTCGAAGAGAAGCTCGCCTTCGCACTCTTTCATCATCACGCGTTGGCACCGTTCTGGCGCTCCGAGCTCGGCACACCGGCCTTCGACCGGCTCGTTCGGCTCTTTCCGAAGACCTGGGTGGTCGATCCGCGGCCGATGCCGCCGCAGGGCGTTATCGAGGAGCTTTCTGCTCTGGGCTCTCCGGTGAGCGACTTTCGACAATTGGTAACGCTCCCGAAAAGCGAACGCACCTACGTCATCAAGCCCTCCGGCTTTTCGCCCTTGGCGTGGGGATCGCGCGGCGTGAAGGTCGGCGACGATCTGACGCGCGACGAATGGCAAGGCGCAATCGAAACGGCGCTGGAGTCGTTCGAGCGCAAT
>JAFAQW010000051.1 GCA_019245995.1 Vulcanimicrobiota bacterium
GCCCGACGCGTTGCTCGCAACCAACACGTCGTCGCTAAGCGTCGCCGAGCTCGCCGGCGCCGTGTCGAATCCCGAACGGGTGGTCGGGCTGCATTTTTTCAATCCGCCCACTCGCATGCAACTCGTGGAGGTCGTTCGCGCAGCACAGTCCAGCGAGGTCGCGGTGGACCGCGCGCTCCAGATCGTCCGCCTCTTGGGAAAGACGCCCGTTCTGACGGCCGACACGCCAGGCTTCATCGTCAATCGGGTCGCGCGACCGTACTACCTTCAGAGTTTGCGCGCGCTGGAGCGCGAGGTGGCGACGGCCGAGGAGCTCGACGCGTTGGCGCGCGGCATCGGTTTTCGCATGGGACCGTTCGAGTTGATGGATTTGATCGGGCTCGACGTCAACCTTGCAACGACGCAGTCGCTGCACGAGCGCACCGGCGCGCCCCGCTTGGCGCCGGTGTCCGTGCAGGAAGAGCTGGTGGCGCAAGGGCTGCTGGGACGAAAGAGCGGCAGAGGCTTCTACCGCTACGACGACGGGGGCGCGCCGCGCTTCCAACCGAACGTGGCGGCGACGGCGGAAGAATCGCTTGCAGAGGAGATCGTCGCCCTCACCGGCTTTGGCGCGCTCGCCGACGAGCTTGCCGACGCGATCGCCGCGCGCTGCCCTCGCTTCCAGCGCATTGAGAACGACGACATGGTCGAGCATCTATTGCCGCAGACCACGGTCGTCGTTGACGCCGGCGACGGCGTGGCCGATCGCGGCGGCGTTCTCGCCCGTCTCGACGCGCGCTTTCCGCCGGAGACGATGCTGCTGGCCGACGCCTACGTCACGGACTTGAACGACTGCGCTCGGAGCCTGCGCCATCCCGAGCGGCTGCTGGGATTCGGCGTCCTCGGCGCGTTGGCCGCGCAACGGATCGTCGAGATCGTCGATTTCGACTTTTCGAGCGATGAGGCGCTGGAGTTGGCTCAAGAGTTTTTTGCGGCCCTCGGAAAGGGCGGCATTTTGGTGGCAGACGCTCCCGCGCTCTTCTTGGGGCGCACCGTTGGATCCATCGTCAATGAGGCCATGATCGCGTCACGCGAGGCCGTCGCATCGCCGCAGGATATCGACGCGGCGCTGCAGCTCGGCGCCAACTATCCGTTCGGTCCGATCGCTTGGGGGCGTGCAATCGGCGGCGCGCGAATCGCGCGCATCCTCAAACGCCTTGCCGAGGCGGAAGGCAACGCCTTCGCGCCGGACCGCTCGCTGTGGCTGCTGGACGTCGAAGAAGTCGAAGAAGAGGAACTTGCTGCAACAGGTGCGCGCGATGAGCCGTGAGGTCTGGGTCGTCGACGCGGTGCGGACGCCGATCGGAAGATCGGGTGGGGCGCTGGCGTCCGTGCGTCCGGACGACCTGGCCGCGATCACGCTGCGCGCGCTCGTCGAGAGAACGCAGATTCCTCGCGACGCCATTGACGACGTGTATCTCGGCGCGGCGAATCAGAGCGGCGAAGACAATCGCAACGTCGCTCGCATGGCGGTGTTGCTCGCGCAGTTGCCGATCGAGATTCCGGGTACGACCGTCAACCGTCTGTGCGGGTCCAGCCTCCAGGCGATCAACTCCGCGGCCGCCGCCATTGCGTTCGGCGAAGGCGACGTGATGATCGCGGGCGGCGTGGAATCCATGACGCGCGCGCCTTACGTACTCACGAAGCCCGTCGCGCCCTTCGATCGCGATCAACGACTCTACGATACGGTGCTGGGATGGCGCATGATCAACCCCAGCATGCCCGAGGAATGGACGATTTCTCTTGTTGAAACCGCCGAGCGTGTGGCTCGGCGCTACGGCATCGATCGCGCCGAACAAGACGAGTTTGCCTACGAGTCACAGATGAGGTGCAAGGACGCGCTCGCCCACCAAAGGTTCGCCGATGAAGTGGTGCCCGTTCCGGTTCACGGCGAGAAGCAACCGCGAATGGTCGACGTTGACGAGCATCCGCGCCCCGAGACGACGCTCGAGCGGTTGGCTCGGCTCGCGCCGGCGTTTACGCGCGACGGGACGGTGACGGCCGGGAACTCGTCCGGTATCAACGACGGCGCGGCGGCGCTGCTGCTGTGTGAGGCGCAGGCGGCGCGGCGCGTCGGGCTCGTGCCGATGGCCAAGATCGTCGCGTTCGCCGCTGCCGGCGTATCGCCGGACGTCATGGGCTTGGGTCCCATTCCGGCGACGCGAAAGGCGCTCTCCAAGGCCGGTCTGGACGTGCGCCAACTCGACCTGATCGAGATCAACGAGGCCTTTGCGGCACAGGCAATCGCATGCATGCGCGAGCTCGGCTTCGATTCGGCGCGCACGAACGTCAACGGCGGAGCGATCGCGCTCGGTCATCCGTTAGGCGCGAGCGGCGCGCGCCTTACGACGACGCTGTTGCACGAGCTGCGACGGCGTCGCGGCCGCTTTGCATTGGCGACGATGTGCATCGGCGTCGGCCAGGGCATCGCAACGGTATTCGAGCGCGTCGAGGAGAACGCAGCCGCATGAGCACCTTGGTGGAAGCGACCAAAACGCAACTCCTGATCGGCAACGCCTGGCGCGACGCCGCCGATGGCCGTTGCTACGAAGATTTCAATCCGGCAACGGGTCACAAGATCGCCGACGTAGCGGATGCGTCGCGCGAGGATCTCGACGCGGCCGTGACGGCCGCGCGCCGCGCCTTTGACGGCGGAAAGTGGCCGACGATGGCCGCGTCTCGCCGCGCGAAAATCATCTATAAGATGGCGCAGCTGATTGCGGAACGCAGCGCGGAGATCGCGGCGATCGAGGTGCGGGACAACGGCAAGGCCATCGCCACCGCAAAGGGCGAGCTCGGCGCTATCGTCGATTGCTTCGAGTTCTATGCGGGCGCCGCCACGAAAAATTACGGTGAAACGCTGCCGCCGCCGCTGCCGACGTATTTGGCCAGCACGGTGCGCGAGCCGGTCGGTGTCGTCGGCGCGATCGTTCCCTGGAACTTCCCATTGTTGCTCGCGTCGTGGAAGGTTGCGCCCGCCCTTGCGACGGGCTGCACGATCGTGTTGAAGCCATCGTCGGTGACGCCGCTGACGGCGGTCGCGCTCGGCGCGATCGCGCTCGAGGCCGGCGTCCCGGAGGGCGTGCTCAACGTGATAACGGGCGCGTCGAACCCCATCGGAGCATGGCTCGTGGAGCATCCCGGCGTGGATAAGATCGCATTCACCGGTTCGACGGCGACCGGAAAGAGCGTGGCCGCCGCCGCCGCCGCGACGCTCAAACGCGTCACCCTCGAGCTCGGCGGGAAGTCTCCGTCGGTCGTGTTCGCCGACGCCGACGTCGACGCTGCGGTCGCGGGCGCGCTGTACGGCGTGTACTATAACGCCGGTCAGTGTTGCGAAGCGCGTTCGCGCATTTTGGTGCAGTCCGAGATCTTCGATCGCTTTGTCGGCAGTTTCGGCGAAAAGGCCGCGAAGCTGCGCGTCGGCGATCCGGAGGATCCGCAGACGCAAATCGGCGCGATCACCGTGCGCGATCAATACGACAAGATCGCAAGTTATTGCGACGTCGCGCGCGCAGAGGGCGCTCGCGCCCTCTTCGGAGGCCAGCCTCCGGCGCTGGACGGTAACCTCGCCGGGGGAATGTTTTGGAGCCCGACGGCGTTCGAGGCGCAAAGCTCGCATCGCATCGCGCAAGAAGAAGTTTTCGGTCCCGTCGCCACATTCGTTCGCTTCGCCGACGAAGGCGAAGCGATTGCGTTGGCCAATGCGAGCGAGTACGGGCTCGCCGCCAGCGTCTGGTCAACGAA
>JAFAQW010000089.1 GCA_019245995.1 Vulcanimicrobiota bacterium
CTCGTTCGCCGCCGAGCATATCGCAGCACTGGCGGCACTGCGACAGGTGAATCCGATAAGCGTCGCGCGCGCCGTCACCGGCTTCTCCGAGAGCGATCGCGCCGGCCAGGACCTCGGCTTGCGCGCAGGCTGTGCGGGTGCTCATCGTTCCAGCTCCTCTTTCATGACGGTGCGCAAGATGCGAAGCGCCCGGCAGACTCGTTGGCGAATTGCGTCCGAGGTGGTTCCCAAAATCTGTGCGGCCTCAGCGGACGAATAGCCGGCATATGTCGTGAGCAGCAGCGCGGCCGATTGTTGCGCCGGCAGTTGCGCTAAGGCGCTCTGCAGGTCGACGGAGCTGGCACTGAGCTCGTCGAGGCGCCAGACGTTGCGGTCGACCTCGCGATCCAGCGGAAGCATCCGAAAGAGCTTCTTGCGGCGAAGCAACGAGATCGCGGCGTTGGTGGCGGCGCGGTACAGCCATCCGGCCGTGAGGTCTCGCTGCGGATCGGCGCGCAACATCCTGTAGGCTGAAAGAAAGACTTCCTGGGTCAAGTCGAGCGCGGCCTCGGCGTCGCCCACCATGCGCCGCAGGTACCGCGCTAGCTTCACCTGATATTCGACAACGAGCGATTCGGTACGGGCTTGGGCGGCGGCCGTCCTATCGGCGGAAAAGGCTTCCTCCATCACGGCGTTGCGCTCGACTGCATGTTACCTGGACAACGCTCGGGAGCGGTGCACTGTGACCTAGCCGCCGATCTCAGAGAAGGCCCGCATCGCCGAGGCCGATTCGCCCAGGCGAAGGTGATGGCGCTCCGGTTTGATCAGCATGGCCGCCCGGAACATCGAAACGAGGTCGTCGACGGTCGCGCCGTTGCGCAGCGGCGTTCGTAGGTCGATCCCGCGGTCGCCGAAGAGGCACAGTCGCAGGTGACCGTCAGCGGAGAGGCGGACGCGATTGCAACGCCCGCAGTACTCGTGCGAGAGCGGGCTGATCACGCCGACAGCCCCGGCGGCGCCCTCGAACGCAAAGTAGCGCGCGGGCCCGTTTCCGGGAGGAGATTCGACTGGGAGCAAATCGTTATATTCGCCGATTCGGGCTAGAATTTCGTCGGAACCGACGTATGCGTCGCGTTGCAGTTGCAAATTTTCGTGAACCGGCATCACCTCGATGAATCGCACGAAGACCGCGCGCTCTCGCGTGAACTCGGCGAAGTCGAGCAGTTCGTCGTCATTGCGTCCTCGCATGACGACGCAGTTGATCTTGAGCGGCCGCAGCCCGGCCTCGATCGCGCCGTCGATTCCTCGGAGCACCGTTTCGAGTCCCGGACGCCGCGCGATGGCTTCGAAACGCTCCGCGCGCAACGTGTCGAGCGAGACGTTGATGCGCCTGAGCCCCGCCGCGGCGAGCTCGCCGAGCTGCGCTTCTAAAAGCAGACCGTTCGTGGAAAGCGACACATCCTCGATCCCCGGAATCGCCGTCAGTGCCGCGACGAGACGCCCGAGCCCGCGCCGCGCCAAGGGCTCGCCTCCCGTCAAGCGGATCGCGCGTACTCCGACCGCGGCCGCAGCGCGAACGATGGCGCCGATCTCTTCATAGGATAGGATTTCGTCGCGCCCTAACCACGGGAGCCCCTGTTCGGGCATGCAGTACACGCACCGCAGGTTGCACTTGTCCGTCACGGAGACGCGCAGGTACGTAATAGACCGGCCGAAGCCGTCGACCAGCGACGTCATCACGGCGACCGATCCTCGAAGAGGCTGTCGGAGAGGGGCGCGTTCACCTTATAGTCATCGATGGTAGAAGTGAGCTCGGCCGCGTATCCGGGCTCCTCGACGTGTCCTTTTTGCGACGCCACGAGCAGATCACCGTGGACGCGCTTATAATGGTTCGTCATCTCGGCATAGCCGCCGTTGACGTAACTCCAGCGCATTGACGTCACCGTAGCCGTCTTGTCGTCGGCAGTCGCGTCGATGTGATCTACGTTACCGCGCTTTCGCGGAACCAGGCGGAAGCGCGCGTTCGCCCCATCGTCGGAGACAAGCGTTACATCGTAGACCTCGCGCCACCGCGACGGCTTCTCGATGCGCGCGTAGAGCTTGTCGAACTGGCTTGCCACCAGCGGAACGCCGCTGCTAAAGACGACCTTCGTCTTGTCGG
>JAFAQW010000243.1 GCA_019245995.1 Vulcanimicrobiota bacterium
GAGCTGCGCGACGCCAAGGCGTCGTAAAGATGCGCATCGGACTGCACGTGCACGCGTCGGGCGGCTATAAAAAGGCCGTCGAACATGCGAAGAGCGCGGGATCCAGCGCCATGCAGGTGTTCTCGACGAACCCTCGCAGCTACCGGCGCACCGCCCCGGACCTTGCGGCCATCGAGGGCTTCGCGCAACTGCGGCGTGAAGCGAATATCGATCCCTGCGTAATCCACACCTCATATTTGGTGAATCTGGCCAGCGCAGATCCGAAGATCTCCGACGGCTCCGTGCGCTTGCTGCAACACGATCTCGACGTCGCGGCGAAGGGCGGCATTCGCTTCGTCAACACCCACCTGGGTTCGTACGGCACGCGGGACCGGCGCGAGGCGTTTGCCGCAGTCTGCCGCGCGCTCGAGAGCGCATTACGCTCGATTCCGGCGGGTGTGATCCTCGTGCTGGAAAACTCCGCCGGCGCAGGCAATCTCGCCGGCGGCACGCTCGAGGAGCTGGGCGCTTTCGTCGCGAGCCTCGCCCATCCACAACTCGGCGTTTGTCTCGACACGGCGCACGCGTGGGCGACGGGTTACCAGATCGATTCGGTGTCGGGCGTCGAAACGTTCGTGGAAAGAGCGGATCGCGAGATTGGCCTGGACCGCGTCGTGCTCTTTCACTTCAACGATACGCAGGTTCCCCTCGGCGGGAATCGCGATCGCCATTGGCACATCGGCGAAGGGAATGTGGGATTCGAGGGTTTTCGAGCGCTGCTCGCGCACCCGCGGTTGCGCGAGAAAACGGCGATCCTAGAAACTCCGGGAACCGACGCCGACGATCTGCGCAACATGCAGACCATCTTGGCGATCGAGAAAGGCGTATCGGCCCAGAGGTCAGACGAGCGGCCATCCCAACAGTCGGGCGAGCGGGTATTTCACCCGAGCGATTAGCCCGAGAATTAGCGAGGGTGAAATACCCGAGCCTTACGTGACGCGGAGGTGCGGCAGGCGGAGGTTGGATTCCAGGAATAGGATCGAATCGGCCCGGTTGACTTTGAGCCGCAAGTCGATGTCTCCGATGTCGGCGACGAGCGGGGCGGTGCGAATGGGATCGCGGAACATTTCTTTGTGAACCTCTTGACGGATTGGTAACCTTCATTCATTATATGATGGTGACAGTAACTTGTCAACCGTCTTTGCCGGTGAAAATCGAAGGGGCACCGGCGGGCCCATGAGCACCCCCTCGGACCTCGCACCGGGTGGTCTGGAGCTAATCCGGCGCTTTGTCAATACCGCGGAGCTGCCCGACGGGCCCGACGAGCTGCGGTCGCTGGAAACGGCGCGGGCGTGGTGCCTCAGTCACGGCCTCGCGCCGGTGAAGAACGAAGAACACCTGGCGCTCTTGGGGGCGTTCCGGGAGGCGCTTCGGGCGCTGCTGTTTGCGAATAACGGCGCCGGCGACCCACACGATGCCTGGGCGGCACTCGGTCCGTTCTTGGCCAGCACGCGGCTCAGCCTGGCCGTCAACTCCGACCGGGGCCTAGAGTTGCGTCCCGAAGACAAGGGGCCGATCGCGTCGCTGTTAGCGATGGTGTACGAGTCGCAACTGCTCGGGACGTGGCAACGCCTGCGCGCGTGCCGAAAGCCGACTTGCCGCTTCGCCTACTACGATCGCACGAAGAACGCATCGCGCGCCTGGTGCAGCATGGCGTCTTGCGGCAATCAGGCGAAGGCGCAGCGTCGCCGGCAACGCGAAAAACAACTGCCTGCGTAGGTGCGGCATGATCGCGCACTTCGATGTTGATGCGTTTTACGCCAATGTCGCGATTCGCGATAACCCCGCGTTGCGCGGCAAACCCGTCGCCGTCGCCGGAAGTAGCCGCCGCGCCGTCGTGCTCACCGCATCGTACGAAGCGCGTCCGTACGGCGTGCGTTCGGCGATGCCGCTGTACAAGGCGCGGGCGGCGTGTCCGCAGCTCGTCGTCGTGCCGCCCGAGATGCAAAAGTATCGCGCGGTATCGCGCGAGATCTTCGCCATCTTACGGGGAACGGATCGCCCCGTCGAAGGGCTTTCGCTCGACGAAGCCTTCGTCGATCTGGGCGATGTCGCGTTCGACCAGGCCTGCAGCGCGGCGAACGACGTGCGGCGCCAACTCTTCGCCGCAACGGGACTGACCGTGAGCGCGGGCGTGGCGAGCGGAAAAATGACCGCGAAGATCGCCTCGGACTCGTGCAAGCCGGATGGCTTATTGGCGGTCGCGCCCGGTGATGAAGGTCACTTTCTCGCGCCGCTGCCGGTCGGCCGGCTCTGGGGAATCGGTCCCAAGATGCAACGGCGATTGGAAGTGTTCGGCGTTACGACGATTGGCGACGTTGCGACGCTGGAACCGGTGCGCGCGCGCGAGCTCTTCGGGTTGTGGTGGCACGAGGCGTGCGACCTGGCGCGTGGCATCGATCCTCGTCCCGTCGAGCAAGAGCGAGAGACCAAATCCATTTCAACCGAGGAAACGTTCGAGTTCGACGAAAGCGACGAACGCCGCCTGATCGCCCTGCTGCGCGTTCAGGCGCGCGAGCTCGCCGCAACGCTCCAGGAAGAAGGCATGGCCGCGCAGACCGTCGGCGTGAAGATCAAACGCGCCGATTTTTCCGTCGTCGCACGCCAGACGCATCTCGCGGAGCCGACGCGCGACGAGCGGCGAATTTTCCGTGCCGCCGTGCACTGCCTGCGCCGAGCGGCGCTCGAGGGCGCGCCGGTACGGCTGCTCGGCACCAGGGTCGCCTCGCTCACGCTCGGCGACCCGCTGCAGACCACGCTCTTTTGAAGCTGCGCTAGCGCTCCAGGACTTCCACCTGATTGGTGTTGTCGTCGTTGAAGTAGATTTTCGTGTCGGCCGGCGACGAGCCCGTTGCGGCCATTCCGAAGATCGCGCCCGCCGCGCCCTTGTCGACGTTACGAGCCTCGATGACCTTATCGGCCTTCGTAGAGATCTCGAGTATCAGGTTTTTCCCGGCTGGATCCAGGGTGTTGCCGACTACCAGATTACCGTTGGGCAACAGTGCGGTGCTGATCGGTCCGTTGAGTGGGGCTCCTGCGACGACGACGCGCGCGTCGCGGGCCGATACACCTTCGAATTTCATCCCGTGATCTTTGGCTTTGATGCCGCCTGCGGGGATCGTGGAAACGTTTTTGAACGCGACGACCGTGTTATTGTCGCCGTCGGCGAAATAGAGCGTATCCGAGTTCGCATCGTAGGCGAGCCCCGATGGCGCCAACGCGGTCCCCGGTTTGCCGTGGTTCACGGGAAAGCCCGTCGCGATCACGTCGTACGTGAACCTCGAACTGAGATTTATCCGAACCACGCTGCCGTCGCCGGCGTTGGTCTCGTAGAAGGCGGCCGGCCCGGCCTTGGGCTGCGCAAACACTTGTCCCCATGGCTGCCGAAACGGCTTGCCGGAGATGTTCTGAATCAATTTGCCGTTGGAATCGAGCACGGGATTGTCGTCGGCCACCATCGCGGACGCCCAAATCGTGTCGTCGGGAGCGAGGGCCAGCGCATCGCAACCGACGAGCGTCTCGTTCGAGGAAACGTGCGTCGGCGTAGCGCCCTTCACGGGATGCAGCGCCACGATCGAACGTCCCGTTCCCTGCACGTTCGACTTCCCGTTGAAATTGCAGATCACGAGGTCCCCGGCGGTGAATTTGCCGGCGGTGACCGTTGCGACGGTCAATCCGTACGGATTCTGCGCACCGTCGGCAGGGTCGACGGCCGAGCCGATAACGACTTGATGCTTCAGCTGCTTCAGCACGGAAAAGTCCGGAGACATCTCGTCGCTTAGTGCCGGCGACGGCGCACGCAGCGGCGTTGGAGGCGTGGCGGTCATGCCGGCGTTGCATCCGCTTGCGAGGAGCAGCATCGCGCAAGCGGCTGGAATTATTGAGCGAATATCTTGCATAGTGCCGTGACTTTACCGGCCCGATGTAAAAAAAGCCTAAAGTAACGCTGTTTATATATGGTCGGTTCGCCAGCAGAAGTCTCCGTGTGCGGACCGCTGCACGGCCGCGATCAGACGCCGGCCTGGCGCACGCAGCGGGGCCATCATTAGAATCGCCCGGCTTCGCCGCCGCACGAGTCCCGCGGGCAGGAGCGCGCGCGCCGCCGGCGGCGGTAGCCAGCCGATCACGCGTCGCAAGTCCCCGGCCGCGGCCCGTAACAGCGCTGCGATGGCGCCGGGACTTGCGCGTTCGGTCCAGCCGAACTCGTCGAAAAGGAACGCATCCTTCTCGGGTGCGCGCACGCCCAAGACGTAGGCGCAAATTTCGCCCCGACGTTTCGCAATGAAATGCGTGGCCTGACCGCAAACCTGCGCTGACGCGTGCGCCAGGCGCATGGCGATCCAGTCCCACACAGACGGACTGCGCTCGAACGCGGCGGCCGTTTGCCGGCGCCCGTTCTCGAAGCATTTGCGTAGCCCGCGCCAATGCTCCCGACTCAGCGGAGCTAACTCCAGGCGTTCAGCGGGGAGCGCGCCCGCGCGCAGCGTCAGTTCCCGCGACGGCAACGCCGAAAAGCCGAGATCGGCGTAGAACTGCGGGCGAATATCGGAGAAGAGATACGCCACGTCGTGCCCGTGCTCTCGCGCGAGATCGAGCGCCGACGCCAGCATGAGGCTGGCGTAACCGCGTCCGCGGTACTCTACCGGCGTAAAGACGGCCCCGAAGCCGACCGCCTTCAGTCGCTGGGAATCGTGTTGCACCGTTCGCTCGTACCACTTGAATGATGCGACACGCCGGCCGCCGTCGTAGAGGCCCATTGTCCGGTACGATCGCCGGCCGTACGTGCTACGCGCGAGCTCGATCGTCTGCGCGGCATACTCGTCCAGCGAGCGCCGGCCGGCCCACAAGGACGCGGTCAGCGGGAGGACTTCGCGCGCGTACAGTGCCGCGGGAAGACGTTGCAGCCGCATCGCGAGCCCGTCAGTGCAACTCTTCGAGCAGTTCCGGCGCGGTGATGCCGCGCGTCGGGGTGCCGGACGCCGTGACGAGCGCGTTTTCCCTTGCGCGGCTTAACGCATAGCGAAACGCGCGGCGTTCGCGCTCGTAGTAACGCTGCGCCGCCTTCATGCGAAACACGTAATAGCTGAACTTTGCCGTGCGTGCGGCCCGCGCTTCGCCGACGTTGTCTTTCGGTATCATGCCGAGTTGGCGACTGAAGAGAAAGGCGTCCGCGGAGTACCAGAGCGGAAACGCGCCGGGCCGCACGTCGGCGACGAGGATGCAGGCGAAGTCGCGCCCTTTCGTCGCCTCGACGCTGCGAATCGTCACGAAACCGTCCGGCACACGCGCGTCCCCTCCGCAGGGCAGGTCGCTCGTGGCGCAACGTTCTGCAAATTCGAGTGCGTCGCCGAGCGCAGGCTCCCGCCCATGACCGGCTTCGGCGAGCTTTCGTAGCAGGCGGTGAAGTAAGACTTGTTGAGCTTGCGCCCGTGCGGAACCGGGCGCGCCGTCGCGCGCGAGCCCGTCGCGCCAAACACGTCGCACGAAGGCTTCAAAGGAATCGCTTTGGAGCGTTCGCAGCCACTCTCGGCGCAGCCGGCGAAAGTGCGCGACGCGCTCGGCGGCATCGGGAGTTAGCGCATCGTCGCGCTCGCCGTAGAGAACGTTGTACCCCAGACGCAAGTCGCGTTTGGCGTCCCATTTGGCCGTCCGCGCGGTGGCTGGCGGTTCCTCGTCCAGCGCAAACAGGGGACGCTGCGGATCAGCGGGTTCCGCGCAGAGCGCGGCCAAAGACGCGTCCGACAGACCGAATACCGGGTTGGCAAGCGTCCGCAACAGCCAGTCGTGACGAAATGGATCTTGGACGTTCCACAGCGGCGCCAAGGCGTCCAGCGCGCGCCGGTCCTCGAAGAGGTTGACGTCGCCCTCCACCGCTACCGGTATGCCGGCGTCGAGCAACGCCTCCTCGTACCCTGCGATGG
>JAFAQW010000010.1 GCA_019245995.1 Vulcanimicrobiota bacterium
GGCGACGTCAAGATCGGGCTGTTGACGCACGGTCTTCAGTATGGGACCGGCTGTTTCGAGGGAATTCGCGGCTACTGGTCTCCCGAAGAGCGCGAACTGTACCTCGTCTTACTGCGCGATCACTACGAGCGCCTCATGCAGTCCGCCAAGATTCTAACGATGGAATTGCCGCTGGGAGTAGACCAACTCATCGAAGCGACGGTCGAGCTCTGCCTTCGTAACGACTATCGAACCGACGTCTATATCCGGCCGTTCGCGTATAAGGCTGCCGAAGACATCGGCGTGCGGCTGCACAACGTGCCCGACGCGTTCGCCATCGTGCCGGTGCCCTTTACGCAGTACCTCGACACGTCGCGGGGGCTGCACGTCTGCGTGAGCTCGTGGCGGCGAACCGACGATACGATGGCGCCTCCGCGGGCGAAGATCACTGGGCTCTACGTCAACTCGGCGTTGGCCAAGAGCGAGGCGATCATCAATGGCTACGACGAAGCGATTTTGCTCTCGCACGACGGTCACGTGTCGGAAGGCTCCGCGGAAAATATTTTTTTAGTGCGGCGTGGCGTGGTCTACACGCCCGACCCGTCGCAAAACGTGTTGGAAGGCGTAACGCGGAAAGCCGTCATGGACCTCGCGCGCAACGATCTCGGCGTAGAAGTGGTCGAACGCGCGATCGACCGCGGCGAACTCTATTGCGCGCAGGAAGTCTTCTTTACGGGAACGGCGGCGGGCATCGGGTACGTCGCCTCCGTGGACCGCCGGACGATCGGCGATGGCGTAATCGGCCCGATCACGCGTCGCTTGAGCGAGCTCTACAATCGAATCGTCACGGGCCGCGAGCGCCGCTACGACTCTTGGCTAACGCCGGTCTACGCGTCGGCGCCGGTCAACGTTTAGGGGGATCCGGCGACGGGCTCGGAGTCGGGCTCGCAGCGTCCCAGTACGGCACGTCCGGCGAAACATCCGGGATGACGGGGGCCTGATCGGCCCGCCACCGCGCAGATTGAAGTTCGTCCGTATAGGCAAGCCGCGAGATCGTATGAATGAATGCGCGCCCCAGGTTTTTGGATGGTAGAGCGGTCGTCATTACGGCGATGACGTACGGCGCGTCCTCGGCATAGACGATGCCGGCGTCGTTCAGCGTGTCCTCGAGCGAGCCCGTCTTATGCGCGATTGCAATGTGTTCGGGCAGCGGCTCCGGCAACAGCGTGTTGATCTGATCCGCCTCCAGTAATCCGATCATTTCCTTGGACGACCATTCGTCCACGAGCTCGCCGTGGGCCATCAACGCGAGGAGATGGACCAAATCTCCGGCCGACGTGCGCAGCGCACGGCGTATCGCCCAATCGTCGGTACGAACGTCCTGTGCCAAGTGCGTGCGCGCGAGCCCAAGCTCCGCCATCTTGACGTTGATGTTGCGGCGGCCGATCAGGCGAATCAGCATATTGGTGGCCGTGTTGTCGCTGATTTCGATCATCTTGGCCAGCAGCTGCTCGACGGAGAACGACGTGCCGGCGGGCGCATCGCACAGAACTCCGGAGCCGTAATCTTTGTCCGACGAATAGAGCGTGACGCGCCGATTGAGATCGAAGCGTCCCGCCTCCAACTGGTCGAACACTTCCACCATCACGGGGAGCTTGATCGTCGAGGCCGCCGGCATGCTCCTCGATGCGTTGAAGCTGGCGGCGTAACCCGTGCGGAGATCTAAGACATCGATGCCGATCGCGGCCGGAACGTGTCGGGCGATGTTGCCGACGTCCTGACCGAGCGCCGCGAGCGGCGGCGGAACGCTTGCGTACGCCGGAAGCGTGGCGGCCGAAGCGCAGATCGCAAGCAGCAATGCGGCGATTGCACGTCGCAACATCGCGCAGATATCCGCGCGGCTCGCGCGTAACTCCTGCCGCCCGGCGGCTTTACGAGGCTTGCCCGTTGAGATGGTGAAGCGAGCCGCATGCAGCCGCCCCACTCGGACCCATGGCGATGGATGACCGATTCGCGTTTGACGTACGTGCTGAAGGTCTTGATGGTGATCGTGCTCGCGTTTTATGCGGCGCGTTTCGTCCTCGACGTTTTGGACAGCATCCACACCGTCGTCTTCATCTTGATCGGGTCGGTCTTTTTGGCATACCTGATCTATCCGGCGGTGCATCGCCTTCGCCGCCGCATGCCGTTGGTCGTGGCAATCATCCTCGTCTACGTCGCAATCCTCGCGGTGTTGGCGCTAGTTGGAGCCTTCGTCGTCCCGCGCATCAGCGAGGACGTCTCGGCACTCGTTACGCACTACCCGGCGCTCGCGAATCGACTCCACTCGATTCTCTACGATCCCAACGATGCGTTTACGTCGCGACTCCCCGGCTTTCTACGAGTGGAGCTCGCCAAGATGCCGCAGCAGTTCGGGGTGTGGGTCGCTACGCGTGGCCTGCAGTCCTTCGGCCACGTCGTCGTCGTGCTGGCCGGCACGTTTGCCGTCATCGCCGTCTTCATCATCGTCCCCATGCTCACGGCGTATCTGTTGATGGATCTGGACAACCTCAAAGCAGGACTCGCCGCGATCGTCCCCGAGCGCCGATGGCGCGCGACCCTGGCGTTCTTAAACGACGTGGACTACGTCATCGGCAGCTTCATCCGCGGCCAGCTCATCGTTGCTCTCTCGGTCGGCGTGCTGATCACCGTCGTCCTCTTGTTCTTACGCGTTCCGTATCCATATCTATTCGGTTTGCTCGCCGCCGTCGGCGACTTGATCCCCTACGTCGGCGCCGTCCTGGCGTTTATCCCCGCCTTTTCTTCGTCGCTGTTCACCAACGGTGGGCTGAACGCGTTATTCGTCACGATCGCTTTCGTTGCCATCTACGAGCTCGAGGGCCATCTGATCGCGCCCAACATCGTGGGGCGCCAGGTGAAGCTGAGCGCGTTTATCGTCTTGTTGTCGCTCTTGATCGGCGGAGAGTTAGGCGGACTGTTCGGACTCCTCGTCGCGGTCCCCATTGCGGGCGTTCTGCGCGTGCTGGCGCTGCGGGTCGTCCGGGCCGCCAACTCGAAGTAGCGATGCGATGACGACGGTTGCCGCAACCGTGCCGCGCGTAGACATCATCGGCGTGCCGATGGACCTGGGCGCCAGCCGCCGCGGCGTCGACATGGGGCCTTCGGCGGTGCGCTATGCGAAGCTGCACGAGCGTCTGCGACGCCTCGGAATCGCTGCGATCGTCGATCGCGGCGACCTCGCCGTGCCGATTCGCGAGTCCGCTGAGTCGAACGACTCTTCGGCCAAATTTTTCAGCGTGATCGAGACGGTTTGCAGCGACCTCGCCGCCCTCGTGCAAGACGCGGTAGAGTCCGGCGGAATCCCGATCGTGTTGGGCGGTGATCATTCGATCGCCATGGGAACGCTGACCGGCCTCACACGCGGTCGTGGCGCGCCTCCCGGCGTCATTTGGGTGGACGCGCACGCGGACATCAATAGTCCCCAAACGTCGCGCAGTGGCAACGTGCATGGCATGCCGCTCTACTTCGCGTTACAAAACGGCGTGGCGGAAGCGAAGCATACGGTGCAAATCGGTTTGCGCGACGTCGATCCGGGCGAAAAGCGGATGCTGCGCGAGCTGGGCGTGAAGGCCTTCACGATGTCGGACGTGGACAAACGCGGCATGGTGCACGTGATGGAAGAGGCGCGGGCGATCGCGGGGGACGACGACCGTCCCATCCACGTTTCGTTCGACATGGATGCAATCGACCCGAGCGAAGCGCCCGGCACCGGAACGCCGGTCAAAGGCGGCTTTAGTTATCGGGAGGCCCATTTGGTCATGGAGATGCTGTACGATAGCGGGCAACTCGGCTCGATCGAGATCGTCGAGATCAATCCGATCCTCGACCACCGCAATCAGACGGCATCGCTCGCCGTCGGCCTCATCTGCTCCGCCCTCGGCAAGTCCATTCTGTAAAGCGGCGGGACGTCTACAGTTTGATGGTGGCGTGGCCTTCGCAGGATACTCCACCGCCGCAGACCGCCGGGTCCCACGACGCGTCGGCGAGCAACGAGCGAATCCGGCTCTCGGTCGCGGGATCGAGCGACGGCGTGAACGCGACGTTTTCCGTGCGGCCGTCGTCACCCACCGTCACGAAGAGGGTGACGTGAACGCCGAGTGCGTCCAGCTGCTTTTTCACATCGGGATCGAGCACCGGGTCGGGTTGCTGGGCGCCGAAGGGCATGTATCCGGAGAGGTGATGCGTTCCGACGCTTGCCACCGCGCGCGCTTGCGGTGACGGCGTTACCTCGGGGTGTGCGATTCCCGCGGAAGCCACTCCCTGGCCGGCCCGCTGCACGTCGCCAACGGCCGGCGCGGCCGGCGCCGCGCGCGGCGACATCGGCGCCGGCGACGCATGCCGGTGCGGCGACACGGCGACGGTATGCGGACTCGTCACGAAGGTGATGCGCGGATGCACGCTGTGATGCCGTGCGACCGCACGGGGGGACGGCTTCACCGGCTGCGGCGGCGTGAGCGCAATTCGTAAGATGTGCGTGAAGCTGATCGTTTCGACGGGGGC
>JAFAQW010000175.1 GCA_019245995.1 Vulcanimicrobiota bacterium
GATACGCCGCGACCGTCGTTGGAACGTCGTGCGCCTTCAGCGAGATCGCGATGTCTGTATGCCCGTGCTCTTCCAAGATCTCGACGTGACGCAAGGCCGAAAGGACCATCGCCTCCGCCGAGTGCCCGAGCGCTTTTTCCAAATCCGGCGCGAGCGAGCCCATGTTGACGCCGACCCGAATCGGGATCTCGCGCGCCTTCGCCGCCGTTACAACCTCCGCGACTTTTTTGGGATCGCGGATGTTACCCGGATTCAGGCGCAGCTTCGCGACGCCCGCCTCAATTGCGGCGAGCGCCATCTTGTGGTCGAAATGAATGTCCGCGACGATCGGCACCGGGGAGCGGTGAACGATCGCCGGCAGGCCCGCCGCGTCGGGCGCATCCTTCACCGTCACGCGAACGACCTCGCAGCCCTCCATCGCCAAGCCGTAAATCTGTTCGAGCGTCGCATCGGCGTCGGCGGTATCCGTGGTGGTCATCGACTGCACCACGACCGGATGCTCGCCGCCCATCCACACGCGCTTCGCATCGGCCTTGCCCGTCTTGTTTTGCAGCGATATCGCCGTGCTCTTCCGCCGAACGCGCAGCATCGCTACATCAGACCTTGGCCGCTGACGATGCGCGAGATGTCGTGAAATGCGACCAGCACGATCAGCGCCATGAGAGCGGCGAATCCGGCGATGTGCACCATCGCCTCCTTCTCGGGATCGACCGGGCGCCCGCGAATGAGCTCGGCGATGACGAACGCGGCGCGTCCGCCGTCCAGCGCGGGAATCGGCAACAGATTGAACAGCCCGAGGGCAAACGAGATCGTCGCCGCCAGCGAAAAGTACGGACCCCAGCCCCAATCCTGAACGGTGGCGGCGACTTGCCCCATGCCGATGGGGCCCGCGATCTCCGGCGCATACTTGGCGAACTGCGTCACCAGCAGCACGACGCCGCTGAGCGTCTGCGAGGCAATCGAAACAAACTCTTCGCCGCTCTCACGAAAGGCGCGCGCCACGCTCACTCGTACGTATGCCGGCACGGGCGAGAACCCGATACAACCAAAATTCTTGCCGACCGCAGCCGGACACGGGCGGGGCGTCACGTAGTGCTCCATTCGTAGCCCGTTGCGCTCGTATACGACGTCCAGGCGCCTACCCAAGGCGGAATGGATGGTATCGACGAGATGCTTGCCGCTCGTCACGGCGACGTTGTCGATGGCGAGGATCCGATCGCCCGCCCGAATACCGATGATCGCAGCCGGCGAACCGGCAACGACCTCTCCCACGACGGGCTGATTGGTGCGGTCGCTCGCGACGCCAAATGCCAGCGCCCCGGCGAGAAGAATGCAATAGCACAGCAGAAAGTTCGCGATCGGTCCCGCGATGATGATCGCGAGTCGTCCCCATGCCGACTTCGCCTGAAAGTTGTGCTCCGGTGCCTGAGACAGGGTGCGAAATTCGCGTTGTTGTTCGGCCTCGGAGAACCGGTTGTCCTCGCCCTCCATCGCGCAGAATCCGCCGATTGGCAGCGCGCGTAGCGAGTATTGCGTTCCGGTGCGCGGGCTGCTCCAGACCAGCAACTTGGGTCCGAATCCGACCGAGAACTCGTTCACCCGCACGCCGT
Source organism: Vulcanimicrobiota bacterium (assembly GCA_019245995.1). Lineage (GTDB taxonomy): Bacteria > Vulcanimicrobiota > Vulcanimicrobiia > Vulcanimicrobiales > Vulcanimicrobiaceae > Cybelea. The sequence goes on from JAFAQW010000175.1 coordinate 1,611, forward strand.
TGCGCCGCGCCAGCACGAAGTGGCCCAATTCGTGCAGCACGATGAGAACGGAAAGCATCACGAGAAAGGTCGCAACCTTCTCCAAGCTCACCAGCGTAACGATCGCAAACACGTTCAATGATTCCCATCTAGTCGTTCGATGGCTTGCACGATCTCTCCGGCGGCTTCGCGGGCCTCCCGGTCCGCGGCGCGTATGGCCGCGAGCGTCAACTCCCGCGCTTCCGCCCGCTCCATCGCTCCCTGGACGATCTCCGCGATCTTGCCAAAGCTCACTCGCCCCTCCACAAACGCCTCCACGGCGACCTCGTTCGCCGCCGAAAGCACCGCGGGGAGTGTACCGCCACGCGCCAGGGCGGCATACGCCAAAGCGACGCAGGGAAAGCGCTCGCGATCCGGACGCTCGAACTCGTATCGAAGCGCACCGTCGCTCGCTTCTCCCCCGAGCGCAACCAGAACGTCGCCGTCGCTCAGCGGGTCGCACGGTAACCGCTCGGGATAACTCAGCGCAAAACCGATGGGCAGCCGCATGTCCGGCGCGGCGAGCTGCGATTTCACGCTGCCGTCTCGAAAAATGACGAAACCGTGCGCGATGGACTGTGGATGGACGACGATCTCGATCCGATCACCGGGTAGCCCGAACAAGCGGCTCGCTTCGATGACCTCCAGGCCTTTGTTCATCATCGTGGCGGAGTCAATGGTGTTCTTGGTGCCCATTTGCCACGTCGGATGCGCCAGCGCGGAGGTGAGATCCGCATGCTCGATCTCTGCCGCGGTTCGCCGCCAAAACGGTCCTCCGGAGGCCGTCAAGACGACGGCCGTCACGCTCGAGCGCTCTTCGCCGGCCAGACATTGAAAAATGGCGCTGTGCTCGCTATCGACCGGCAGAATGGTGGCGCCGCTCGCCGCCGCCGCGTCCATCAGCAACTCTCCGGCCGCGACGACGATTTCTTTGTTCGCGATCGCCACGTCTATGCCGCGCTCCACCGCGGCAAAGACCGCTTCGAAGGCCACGGAGCCGACCGTTGCCGCCAAGACGACGTCGGCATCGCTCTCCGTCGCCGCGCGCAGCAGGCCCCCAGCGCCCTCGTCGGCGCTCACGGCGACGTCGACGCCGAAACGACTGCTCTGCTCGCGCAACAACGCGACGTTGCGTCCTGCGGCAAGGGCGGCGACCTCGAAGCGATCGGGATGCCGCGCTATCACGTCGAGGGCCTGCGTCCCGATCGACCCGGTCGACCCTAGGATCGCAACGCGCCTACGGGATCGGTGCGTCAACGCAGCTGCATGAACCCGACGACGTGCAACGTCGCGAAGAACGTCACGCCGCCGACGAAGTACGAATCGAAGCGGTCGAGCACTCCCCCATGGCCCGCAATGGCTGCCCCCGCGTCCTTGACGCCCGCATCGCGCTTAAATGCGGACTCTACCAAATCGCCGATTTGCGCCCCGACGCTCGTGACGACGCCCAAGATGGCGCCTTGCCACCATTGTAGGTGGAGCGGCGCGAAGAGCGTCGCCGCGACCGCGACCGCGGTTACGATTAGCAGCGAGCCCAACGATCCTTCGATCGTCTTGTTGGGAGAAATGTTCGTCAGCGGGTGACGCCCAAAGTTGATTCCCACCAGCATCCCGAACGTGTCGGTGAGCGCGACCAGCACGATCGCGTACAGCGTCAACCACATTCCGTTTCCGGCGATTTGGCGGATGAAAACGAAGTACGTGAGCAACTTGCCGATGTAGAGCACGGCCAGCAGCGTATAGGCAGTTCTTCCAAAGTAGCCCTTTTGCTCGCCGTACATCCCGATGAAGAACGCCGCGATAACGATTGCGGCAAGCAAAACGCCTTCCCACTTGTGGAGCACGCCGAAGACGGCCATCGCGATGTACGCGCAAATCCCCAACGCCGCCACGGGATACTCGAGCGGTTGGCCCTTGAGCGCGCACATGTAATTGAACTCGTAGATGCTGGCGAGGCCGATGGCCAGCAACAGGAGATAAAAGGCCCACGGTACGACGACGCAGGATAGCCCGATCGCCGCAACGATGAGACCGACGACGACCCGCCGTTCGGTCAAGTCCCGCCGAAGCGCCGTTCCCGCTGTTGAAATTCGCTCAGTGCCCGTACGAAGTGTTCCTCGGAAAATTCCGGCCAGTAGACGTCCGTCATCACGAGCTCGGCATACGCGGCCTGATAGAGCATGAAGTTTGACAGTCGCCGTTCGCCTCCCGGCCGTATCAAGAGGTCGAGATCGGGGAGGTTCGCCGTGTAGAGATGATCCCGAATGCGCGCCTCGTCGACCGCATCGGGGGCAAGCTTCCCTTCTGCCACGTCGAACGCGATCGCGCGCACGGCGCGCCCGAGCTCCGCGTGCGAGCTGTAATTCACCGCCAGGTTCAAGAGGAGGCCGTCGCTGCAAGCCGTCTTGGCTTGGAGTTCGGCGAGCGCCGATCGAGGCGCGGCAGGAAGCGTCTCCCACTCGCCAATAACGCGCAAGCGGACATTGTTGCGCCGCAGCTCTATCAGCTCGTTGCGCGCAAAATGAACGCATAGCTCGAACAGCAGCGAGATTTCGCCTGCGTCGCGGTTCCAATTCTCGCGGGAAAAGCCGTACACGCTGAGCACGTCGATGCCTAAGTTGCTGGCGGCGCGGGTGACGCGGCGTAGCGCGATCATCCCGCGCCGGTGTCCCTCGATGGCCGGAAGCCCGCGTTCTTTGGCCCAGCGCCGGTTGCCGTCCATAATGATCCCGACGTGTCGGGGGAGGGCGCGCATCTCGGACGAGAGGCCGCTGCGAGCATCCAGCGAGAGGCTCATGCAGCTCCTGGAGGCGCGGCGATCGCCGGCCGGTAGGCGTCGTAGCCTACCGTGAGCTCGACGCTGCGGTCTTCGCGGTGCTTCACGCGTAAGACGCGCAGGCGCCCGTAACCGATCCAGCAGCCGTATGGGGCCAACATCCGCAGTGCGATGGACGAGCCGCCCAAAGCGCGACGCACGTCGACCTCCGGTGAGAGAATGAAATCGTCGCTCACACTTCCATGATCTCTTGTTCTTTGGCCGCGACCAGAACGTCGATCTCCTTCACGTATTTATCGGTGAGCCGCTGCAACGCGTCTTGCATTCGCTTGTTGTCGTCTTCGGTGATCTCGTGGCCCTTGAGTTGCGCCTTGAGCTCGTCGTGGGAGCGGTGGCGAACGTTGCGAACCGCAACGCGCCCATCCTCCGCCTTCTTCTTGACGACCTTGGCAAGATCGCGGCGTCGCTCTTCGTTCAATGGCGGAATGACCAGCCGAATGGCCGAGCCGTCGACGTTTGGCGTCAGTCCTAAATCGCTCTTCTCAACCGCTTTTTTAATCGCCGAAACGAGCCCCTTGTCCCACGCGCTAATCAGCAGCGTGCGGGAGTCGGGCGCCGATACGCCCGCGACCTGTTTGAGCGGCATCGCCTGGCCGTACGCCTCGACCGTCACGCGATCGAGCAATGCGGGCGCGGCGCGGCCCGTGCGGATCGTCGCGAGCTCGTGACGCGTGGCTTCGACGCATTTGGCCATGCGGGACTCGACCTCTTTAAAATACTCGTCAGCCATTGGCGGCACCGACCGCCGCCGGTTCGCGGCGGCCAACGTAGGTCCCAATCGCCTCGCCCCAGATGACTCGGCGAATGTTGCTCGGAACCGCCATGTCGAACACGATGACCGGCAATGCGTTGTCCATGCAGAGCGCCATCGACGTGGAGTCCATCACCTCCAGCCCCAGCTGCAGCACTTCCATGTACTCCAGGCGCTCGAACCGCGTCGCGTGCGGATCTTTCTTGGGATCGGCGGAATAGATGCCGTCGACCTTCGTCGCCTTCAGTATCGCCTGCGCGTTCACCTCAACGGCGCGCAGCGCGGCCGTGGTGTCCGTAGTAAAGTACGGGTTGCCCGTTCCGGCCGCAAAGATCACGACGCGTCCTTTTTCGAGATGGCGGATCGCACGCCGGCGGATATATGGTTCGGCGATCTGATGCATGGCGATCGCCGTTTGCACGCGGCAGGCGACGCCCATGCGCTCGAGCGCGTCTTGCAGCGCCAGCGCGTTGATGACCGTCGCGAGCATACCCATATAGTCGGCCGTCGCTCGCTCCATGCCGGCGTCTTCATGCCGTTTGCCGCGCCAAATGTTTCCGCCGCCCACGACGATGGCGACGGAGACGCCGGCCCGGCTCACGTCGGCGATCTGCTCCGCCATGACCTGCGTGGTCGTGACGTCCACGCCGCTTGCGTCGCCGGCGAAGGCCTCTCCGGAGATCTTCAACAGCACCCGCGAGAATCGCGGCTGCGGCGCGCTATTCACCGAGCGCGTAACGCGTGAAGCGACGGACTCGCAGCCGCTCGCCGAGGGCGCCGATGCTGGCGTTGATCAAATCGCCGACCGTCATCGAATCGTCCTTCACGAAGGCCTGGTCGAGCAGACAATGCTCCTCGAACCATTTGTTCAGCCGTCCTTCGACGATTTTATCCGCGACGTCGACCGGTTTATCGTGCGGTACCCCGGCGCGCAGCTCCACGCGTAAGCCGTCGACCACGGAGTCGGGCACGCTCTCGCGATCGACGTACTGGGGAGACATTGCGGCGACGTGCATCGCGATATCGCGCGAGAGCTCAGCAAACCGCGGGTTCCGCGCGACGAAGTCTGTCTCGCTGTTGACCTCGACGAGCACTCCGATCTTCCCGCCGGCATGGATGTACGCGGTCACGAGCCCCTCGTCGGCGGCACGCTGCGCCTTCTTGGCAGCCTGCGCGGCGCCCCGTTCCAACAGCACCGCACGCGCGCGGTCCGCGTCGCCCGCCGCTTCCACCAGTGCGTTACGGCAATCCATCATGGGGGCGCCCGTCGCTTCCCGAAGCGTCTTGATTTCCTCTGGTCGCGGTTGATACGAGATCAAAGTCCCGCCTCCGCCATCGTCGTCATTCCTTCATCGAACTCCGCCGGTGCAGACTCGTAGACTTGCCGATCGTAGGCGCTCTCGCTCTCGGTTCGGCCTTCGACGATGGCGTCCGCGATCTTACCGACCATGAGCTTCACGGCTCGGATCGCGTCGTCGTTGCCGGGAATGGGATAGTCAATCTCTTCCGGGTCACAGTTGGTGTCGATAACCGCGATGATCGGGATCTTCAGTTTCTTGGCCTCGAGCACAGCGATGCGTTCTTTCTTGGGATCGACGATGAAGAGCGCATCGGGCAGACGGTGCATGTCCTTGATGCCGCCGAGAAAACGCTCGAGGCGGTTCATTTCTTCTTGCAGCGCGGCAACTTCTTTTTTCGGGAGGCGCTCGAAGTCGCCCTGAAGCTTCATGTTTTCCAGCTCGCGTAGCCGCGCGATGCGCTTCTGAATCGTCGCAAAGTTCGTCAGCGTGCCGCCGAGCCAGCGCTGATTCACGTAAAAGGTCCCGGCCCGTTCGGCCTCCTCTCGAATCACGTCTTGCGCCTGCTTCTTCGTGCCGACGAACAGGATGATGCGTCCCTCACGGGCGAGCCTCTTGACCACCTCATAGGTGTCGCGGAGGCGCTGGACCGTGAGCGCGAGGTCGATGATGTAGATTCCGTTGCGCTCTTGAAAGATGAAGGGCTTCATCTTCGGATTCCAGCGGCGGGTCTGATGACCGAAATGGACGCCCGCCTCCAAGAGTTCGCGCATGGTGACGACGCTCATAACAAGCTACCTTTCTGGCTCCCTGGCGCACCCCATCCTTGGGAATCGCGCCGTGTCGAGGAACCATCGGCACCCCGCCTCCGTGCGGGGTGAAGTGAGACAACCGCGCGATTATAGCACGCCCCCGGCCCGCGTCCAACCTCTCCGGAGCGGCTCCCAGCCAAGCGTGCGATTCTAAGACTTTTCCGCGGGCCGCCGAAGCGGCCCGCAATGCGCTGGCTCGTTACAGGCGGCTTGGGATTCATCGGCTCGCATTTCATTCGGCTCGTCTTGCGGGAACGCGCAGACGTCGACATCGTGAATCTCGATGCCGTGACCTATGCCGGGAACCCGGCCAATCTCGCGGCCGTCGCCGGCGATCCTCGGTACCGATTCGTCCGCGGCAGCATCTGCGACGCAGCCGCCGTCGACCACGCCGTGGGAGAGGGCGTCGACGCGATCGTCAACTTCGCGGCCGAAACGCACGTGGACCGCTCGATCGCGGACGCTCGTCCATTTCTCGAAACCGATACGGTCGGGACGCTCGTGCTGTTGGAGGCCGCCAGAAGGATGGCCGGCCGGTTCGTTCAGGTCTCGACCGACGAGGTGTACGGGCACGTACCGATGGGCGAGTCGCTCGAAGGGGATCCGCTGCGGCCGCGCAGCCCCTACGCGGCCAGCAAGGCCGCGGGTGATCTGCTCGCACTCTCGTACCATGCGACGTACGACGTTCCCGTGCTGATCACGCGCGGCTGCAACACCTATGGGCCCAATCAATTCCCGGAAAAAATCATCCCGCTCTTCGTGACGAACCTGCTCGACGATCTCGCCGTACCGCTGTACGGCGACGGCCGACAGATCCGCGACTGGCTCTTCGTCGAAGATCATGCCCGAGCCGTGCTGGCGGTCCTGCAACACGGC
>JAFAQW010000285.1 GCA_019245995.1 Vulcanimicrobiota bacterium
CAAATAGACGATAAGACGAAGTACGTTTCGGTCGAGAACGTCGTGCCGAACGGCCCGGCCGACAAAGCCGGAGTCGAGCAGGACGATCTGATCACCGCCATCGACGGCACTTCCACCAAGGGAATAAGCCTCAATCAGGCCAGTGGAAAACTCCGCGGCAAGGAAGGCACCCGCGTCATCTTGACGATTCAACGCGACGGGGCCGCGCTGCCGCCGTTCACCCTTACGCGCGCCAAAATCCATCAGTTGAGCGTGTACGAAAAGATGCTGCCGGGGAAGATCGGCTACATCGCGCTCACGGTTTTCGGTCGGGAGACCGGTAACGAGTTAACCACTGCGCTTGAACGCCTGCAGCGCCAAGGCGCGCGTGCGCTGGTGCTCGATCTGCGCGACAACGGCGGCGGCTATCTCGAAGCGGCGGTCGCGGTCAGCTCGAAGTTCATAGCGAGCGGGCCGATTGTCTCGGTAGAGTCGCGCGCTTCCAACATTACGACGCTGGATGCCGACGATACGGCAATCCCGCCCGTACCGCTGGCGGTGCTCGTGAATGGCTACACGGCCTCGGCTTCCGAGATAACTTCAGGAGCCATTCAAGACAGCAGCGTCGGCACGATCATCGGCACGAAGACGTTCGGAAAGGGCGTCGTGCAAACGATCTACCCGCTGCCGGACGGCAGCGCGATCAAGGTGACGACGGCGCGCTATCTGACACCGCGCAACCGCGACATCAACCATCTTGGAATCACCCCGGACATCACGGTTCCGGAGAACAAACATCCACAATTCGGCGTTCCGTCGAAGGACGACCAGTTGGCGCGAGCGCTCCAATACTTGGACGAAAAGCTCGCGCATTTGAACCAAGACAACGGCGTCTAGGTGACTCGGGCTTGCGCCCGAGTCACTCCGACAAATCTTTGACGGCCTTCTTTCGCGAAGATGTCGAACGTTTGCGCTTCGGCGCCTCCGGCGCCTCGCCCGGCGAGGCTTCGGTAACGCGCGCCGCGCGCGACCGTTTGGGCCGCGGCGGCGTAACGGCGTCCGCTTGACCGTCGGCGGCGCGTTTGGCGCGGCTTCGTCGCGGGCGGCCCCCCTCGGTTTTGACTGCGAGCGCGCTCGCCGCACCCTGTAACTCGGCCGGCGGCGCAGATTCGACCGCGGCGGTGGCGCGGCGACGACGGCGCGCCGGCTTCGGACGCTTCGGCTCTTCGGGCGGCGCGGACAGGCTCGGAGGCGGTGGCTCAACAGCCGGTGGCGGAGCCGGCGCCACGGGCGCGATCGCGAACGCCTGCCCGGCCGCCGCCTCGGCGAAGCCGACGGACGAACGTCCGCCACGCCCCCGCCGGCGCCGGCGGCGACGCCGCCGTTTGCGGCCGCTGGCATCGCCCTGAGCCTGGAGTTGCGTCCCGATGACGATCGCGTCCGGGGCCGCCTCGCCCTTTCGCTCGGCTCGCAGGGCCTTGTCTTGCTGTTCTTCCTCTTCGGTCGCCGAGGAGATGCCGATCGGTGGACGAGCGGCCGACTGGCGCGCGGCGTCCTCGGCCAATTCCCGCAACTGACGCGCCTGTTCGGCTGCCGTCGGTTCGGCACGCCGGGCCCCTCTTCGCCTGCGCGGCTTTGCTTTCGCGCCGGCCGTTACCAGTTCGGCGAGAACGTAATCGCGCTCATCGTCCACGTCGAGAATTCGAATCCGAACGAAGTTGCCGGCGTTGTTTGCGCCATTGTCCACTTCGGCGACGCGGCCGTCCACGACGGCAGCAGCGGAGTTCGCATTGGGAAGGCGCCCAGGCAACAGCTCGACCTCATGCTCGTCGCCCACGCGCAACGGCTGTTCGCGCCTCGTACTACCGGCGGGGACGATCTCGATCCGCGCCTTCTCCGGATGGATGAGGGGATCGACGCGCACGAAGATGGAGCGGCCGACGTTGCGCGCCAGGTCCTGGCACTCGTCTTCGTACCAAAAATCCATCTGCATCGCCACCGTCGGTGCGACGTGTACGATGACGTCGCCGGCGCCCCCGTTGCGCAGCTGATGCCGAACCTGCCGAAACGTCTCGATTGCGACCGACTGCGCCGACATGACGCTCCCCATCCCCTCGCAGACCGGACACGCGCCGCGCAACTGCGCGCCCAAGTCCTTACCGATGCGCTTGCGCGTGAACTCGAGCAAACCGAGGTTCGAAAAGGATTGGATCGTCGCGCGAGTCCGGTCGCGGCGAAGGCTCTCCTCCATCTTCGCGATCACCTTGTCGCGTGAAGCGTCCGTCGCCATGTCGATGAAATCGACGACGACGATGCCGCCGATATCCCGCAAGCGCACCTGCCTCGCGATCTCCTCAGCGGCTTCGATGTTCGTCTTGAGGATCGTATCTTCGAGGTTGCGTCCGCCGGTGAATTTGCCGGAGTTTACGTCGATCACGGTTAGCGCCTCGGTCGACTCGATGACGATGGACGCCCCCGATGGGAGGTTGATCTTCGGTTTCATCAACTTCAGCAGCTCTTCGTTGATGTGATAATCTTCGAACAACTGGCGTCCCGTGTTGTAGTATTCGAGCCGGCTGATGTATTGCGGCCCGAGCAACTGCAGAAGATCCCGGACCTTGCGGTACTCTTCCTCGTCATCGATCAACACCCGATCGACGTCGGCCGTGATGAAATCGCGAGCCGCTTTGTAAATCAGGTTCATGTCCTTGTGCAACAGCGAGGGCGACGACGCGCGCTTGTACGTTTCAAGAATGCCGTGCCACATGCGGATGAGCACGCCCAAGTCGGCAATGAGCTCCGCCTCGCTGGCGCCGGCCGCCGCCGTGCGCACCACCGTCGCCATGCCTTCGGGGCGAATCCGTTTTATGACGGATTTGAGCCTGTTGCGCTCGTCTGCCGACTCGATCTTCCGCGACACTCCCGAATACTTGCCCGTGGGCATGAGAATCAGATAGCGGCCCGGCAGCGAGATGTTCGTGGAGATTCGAGCGCCCTTGAGGCCGCGAGGCTCCTTGACGATCTGCACCAGCACGTCGTCGCCCCGCTTTACCTTCTCGCTGATCGTAAAGCCGCTGTGTCCTTGCGTTATCTCGACGTCCCCAATATTGAGCGGCTGCTTATTGATATCGTCGACGTACAAGAAGGCGTTGCGCCCCAAGCCGATGTCGACGAACGCGGCGCCCATTCCCGGGAGCACGTTCTGCACTTTTCCTTTGTAGATCGAGCCGATGACCTTCTCTTCGCGCTCGATGTAGAGTTCGGCTAAGTCGCCGTTCTCGAGTATCGCGACCCGGTTCTCCCAGGGGTCGCTCGAGATCAGTATCTCGGTTGACAAATTGTCCTCAGAACTCTGCGAGCTTGCCGCCCGCCGCACTTCCGTCACCGGCGCGTCTGGCGGGCGGCTTCGCCATCACGGCGAGCTCGCTAAAAAACTTTTGCTGGCGCGTTTTCCGGACCAAAGCCGGCCGGACCTTCAGGCCGGTCGGGGCTAGGCGTTGCCGAGTACGTCGCGGTCCTTCTGCGAGTAGATGTTGAGCAATATCCCGATCGCGCCAAAATCGGTCAGCATCGCAGAGCCGCCGTACGACATGAACGGTAGGGGAATCCCCGTGATCGGCATGATGCCGAGCGTCATCCCGACGTTGACGAGCAAGTGAAAAAAGAGCATTCCGACCAATCCCGCGGCCAACAAGAAGCCAAAGCGCTCTCGAGCGGCCAGCATCGTTCGAATCCCACCGAAGAGGATGGCGGCATACAGCGCGAGCAGCAGGAGCGCGCCGGCGAAACCCCATTCCTCGGCGAGCACCGTAAAGATGAAGTCGCGCGAGTGCTCGGGGACGAAGTTTAGCTGCGTTTGCGTTCCGTGATAAAGTCCCCGCCCGAAGAGCTCGCCGTTCCCGACCGCGATCTCGGATTGATTCAGATTGTAACCAGCGCCACGTAGGTCCGCCTTCGGGTTGAGGAAAACAAAGAGCCGCGCGCGCTGAAACGGTTTGAGCACGGCGCTGGTTCCGACCGCTCCCGCGGCGACGACCAAGACTCCCAACAGATAGATCGCGAAATCGCCGAGTTTCGGCAGAGCGAAGAAGAGGTCGACGGTAAGAATGGCGACGAGCACCAGCGACGTCCCCAAGTCCGGCTGCTTGAGAATCACGAGAGCGGGGAGCGCCACGGTGAGCAGCGGCTTCCACAGGTCGACGATTTTTTCGTAGGTTGTGGTGCACAGAACCGATGCCAGCGCGATGGCGACGACCAGCTTCGCCGGCTCCGAAGGCTGAAACGTGCCGAGCGGTCCCAGCGAAATCCAACGTTGAGCCCCCATCGCACTGTGACCCCCTCGCAGGATAAAGAGCAACAGCAGCAAGTTGACGACATAGAGCGGCAGCGCCCATCGCCGCCAGTTGCGATAATCCACCAACGAGAGGCCGACCATCAGCGCGACGCCCATCACGAGATACAGCGTTTGCTTCGAAAACTCGCCTGCCGCGCCCGGTGAATGCGCTCCGGCGGACTTTATGCACACCAATCCGATCAACGCGATGCCGACGGTGCAACCCGCCAGCAGCCAGTTATTCCTTCGCGCGTACCGCCGAAGTTCGGCCGCACGAACGGCCAACACGGCCACGGAGCGCTGCTTAGTTCGTCGCCGGGGCGGGCGCGGGTGCCGGTTTCTTCCGGCGGCGGCGCCGGCGCGTCGGCGGCGCTTGCCCTTCGGCGCTCGCTTTCGCCGGCGTACGGCGCTTGGGTGACGCCGGTTTCGCGGCGTCGCGCGGCGCAGGCGGGATTTCGTCGCGTTTTCCGTTGCCGTTGCTGCTCGGACGATTCACCGAAAGAATGGGGATGTTGGCCAGCATGGCAAGCGCGCTGTCTTGGCGCTCGAAGCTGACGTCGATGCGCTCTCGGTCCACTTCGACGTGGCGCGAAATGACCTCCACGAGCTCGCGCTTCATCGTTTCGATCATCTCGGGGGCGAGCTCGAGATGATCCGTCATCAGAACCAATCGTAGCCGTTCCTTGGCGGTCGCGCTGGATCCGCGCTGACCCAGAAGCCGGCGCAGGAACTCGATCACGAGCGATTGCCTCCAAACAGCGCGGTAACGCGTTCCTTGAGGGTCGGTCTGGGGGTAGGCGGCATCGGCACCGGAACGTCTTCGCCGGCCAGCCGCGCGGCAATCGCGTGATAGGCCGCGCCGGTGGGATTCTCTTTGCGCAACGCGAGCGGCTCGCCGCGATTGGTCGTGATGATGATCTCCGGCTCGTCCGCGATCGCGCCCAACAACGGCAAACGAAGGATTCCGTTGACGTCGTCGATCGACAGCATCTTCCCACGCTTCACTAACTGGGGCCGCAGACGATTGACGATCAGTTGCGGGCGAAAGCGATTCCCCAACAATCCGATGACGCGATCGACGTCACGTACCGCGGAGACCTCGGGGGTGCAGATGACGATCGCTTCGTCGGCGCCGGCCACGGCGTTGCGGAACCCCATTTCGATTCCGGCAGGGCAATCGATCAGCACGAAGTCGAAACGCTCGCGCAGCGTTGCGATCAACGCCACCATCTGCGGGGTGTGGACTTCTTCCTTCTCGCGCGATTGCGCGGCCGCGAGCAACTGAAGGCGATCGCTATGCTTCCCGGCCACGAGCGCGTCCTCGATTTGCACGCGCTCTTCCAGAACGTCGAGCAGATGATGTTTGACGCGGCTTTCCAGGCCGAGCACGATATCGAGATTGCGCAGGCCCACGTCGGCGTCGACGAGCACGACGCTCGCCCCGCGCTCTGCCAGCGCGGTGCCGAGGTTGGCCGTGGTCGTGGTCTTGCCGACGCCGCCCTTGCCGGACGTAAGAACGATCGCGCGTCCGCGCGGCGCCGGCGCCGCGCCGGCCTCATGTTGGATCGCGATGGGCTCGATATTTTGCACGTTACCCCGCTTTCAACGCTCCCTTGAGCCGACCGAACAAGCCTTGCCGGTCGAAAGTGGTAAACGGAACCAGCTCCCCTTCCAAACGACGCGCGATCTTATCGTAAATCGCACTCAGGCGCCCGGCGTCGCGCAATGCGATCGGCTCGCCGCGGTTGGTCGTGTCGATCACGTCCTCGTCTTCCGGCACGATTCCCAAGAGCTCCACGGCGAGAACGTCGCAGACGTCGTCCACGGATAGCATTTCGCCGCTGCTGACCATCTCCGGGCGCAGCCGATTGACGATCAAACGAATCGGCTTGTTGGCGGCCGCTATCTTGCCGACTACGCGGTCGGCGTCGCGAATGGAGCTTACTTCGGGCGTCGTGACGACAATGGCTTCCTCCGCCCCCGCAACGGCATTGCGAAACCCCGTCTCGATCCCCGCCGGGCAGTCGATGATGACGTAGTCCACTTGCGCCGCCGCTTCTTCCACGATCGCGGCGAACTGTTCAGGTGCGATTGCCTCTTTCTCGCGCGTCTGTGCCGCGGGCAAGATCGCCAGCGACTCGAAGCGCTTATCCTTGATGAGCGCTTGACGGAGATGGCAACGCCCTTCGGCCACCTCCACCAAGTCGAAGACGATGCGCTTTTCGAGTCCGAGCACGAGGTCGAGATTACGCAGACCTATATCGGCATCGATCAGAATGACGCGGCGGCCCCTTTTGGCCAGCGTCGCGCCGAGGTTCGCGGTCGTCGTCGTCTTGCCCACTCCGCCCTTGCCCGAGGTGACGACGATGCGGCGGGCGCTCACGACGGCACGTTATCGGCGGAAACGTCGGCCAGCCGCTCCAGCGGAACGATCGCGATTTGACCGTCGCGGACCAGCGCGGCCTCGGGAGGAAGTGCCGTCCGGCGAACGCGTCCGCGCTCTGCGGCGATGTACGTGGCGATGCGCAGTTGCGTCGGAAGCAACTCGACGGCATAGATGCGCGCGTTTGGGTCCCCTGCGGCGCCCGCGTGCGCGATGCCGCCCAGTCGTCCGAACACCACGACGTCGCCGGTCGCGATCAGCTCCGCTCCTGGGTTGACGTCACCGACGACGACGACGTTGCCCGTATGATGGAGCACTTGCCCGCCCCGCAACGTGGCACGATGATAGAGCGTCGATGGGAGCGCCTCGACCAGCCGGAGCGCCGTTTGGCGCGATTGCTTGCCGTCCAAACGTTGACGCGGAACGCTCGCTTCGCCGCGGCTTCGGCGCTCTGCGATGTCCTGGCGAGCGCCGGCAAAGTCCGCGACGAGCGAGCGCGCGGCTGCAGACAGCTTTACCTGCGGATGGCTCTCGAACTCGAGGCCGCCACGCGCCGCGACCTCGGCGATGGCCTCGCTCGTGCCGGTGAGCGCTCGCAGGGTGACGCCCGCGCACGCCAAGATGCAACGGAGCCGTTCCACGACTTCGGCCTCCGGCACCGCATCGCCGAAGTTCGCCACCGCGGCGCTGCCGCTGTAAAAGCCGGGCTGGCTAGCAAGGCGAGCTTCGAGCTGGTCGAGCGCGTGCTCGACGGCATGCTCCGGCAGCGTGACTTCAAGCCCGTCACGCCGGCCCCGCAACAGTGTCACGCGGCGCTCTGCGCGGACGCTAGAATAAAAACCCTGCGCTTTCCACATGCAACTCGCAGAATCTTAACGTTGTCCACATATAATACACAGAGCGCGGGCATAAACTATAACTTATCCCCTGCAGAAGGAACTTCATCGCATGTTGCGTCGCATTATTCCACTCCTCGTTGCCGCCGCATTGCTGGCAGGCGCGGTTGCGCCTGCGCCCGTCGGGGCGATGTCGACTCAGTCCGAAATCGCCCTCGGACAAGCGGAAGACCAGCAGATCGTCGCGAGCAGCGTCATCGAGACTGACCCGCTCCTCAATGCATACGTGCAAGGCATCGCCGGCAACCTTTGGAATCAGGTCGCGCGCAAGGACGTACCCTACTCCATCAAGGTCATCAAGGATAGCCAGGTCAACTCGTTCGCGACGATGGGCGGCTTCGTCTACGTCAACGAAGGACTGGTCGACTTCGTGCAGTCCGACGACGAGCTCGCGAGCGTTTTGGGACACGAAACCGGCCACATCGAGCGGCGCCACGTGCTCACGAACTACTCGAAGGCCGAAATTCTGAACATCCTGTTTGGCATCGCCTCGATCTTCTCGCCGATCATCTATCAGTTCGGGGGTCTCGCGGAGGCGGGCCTCATGGCGAAGATCTCGCGTGAAGACGAAATACAAGCGGATCGGTACGGTCTGCAACTGATGTCGCGAGCCGGCTACGATCCGGAATCGATGGTGACGATGCTGGCGCACCTCGCCGTGCTCCAGAACGAGCACAGTGACGCCGTCAGCAAGTATCTCGAAGATCACCCTGACCCCAATGCGCGGGTCGCGCACTTGATGGGTTACCCCGAGCTGGATCCCAGCGACGTAACGGCGGCGCAGGAACTCGTTCAGGCGTCCAGCGACGAGGAGCGCGCGCGCTATGAGTTCTCCCAGCTGCGGCTCGATCAAGTGCTCAGGAAAGACCCCCAAAATCCCGAAGCGCTGCTCGAGCTGGGGCAGTCAGAACTGGCGCTGGGTCTCCCCAGCAAGAGCGAGCAAACACTCGCGGAGGCGGCACAACTCGGCACCTCGGCGACGCGCGCAGCCGCCAAGGAGCGGATTGCGGCGTTACGCCAGATGGAGATTCAACGGGTCAGTTTGACCAAGCCCGACCTCCCGAAACTGCAAAGCGCTGTGACGGCTGCCCAGGCATCGCATGCGCTCGGCGCTACCGAGATCGCGCAACGTGCCGCCCAAGGCAAGGATCAGCTCAAGGCCGTCACCAGCCGTCTGGAGACGCTGCAATACGAAGTGCCCGATTTGAGCCGCATCAACGTTCGGCGAGGTTCCCGGGTGGAGGCGATCGTCAAGAACCTCAACTCGATCACGCGTTCGGTCAACAGCGCCCTGCAGGACGCCGGCGGCGATGCGGGGCCGATCGGCGGCGTCGGAACGCTCGAGAAGAACAAAGAGAGCGGCCTCCTCAAGGACAGCGCGGACGTCTATCAAGAGATGCTGGCTCCGTTCGCGATGCGTCCCGTTCCGACGCAGTCGCTCGCGATCTTCCCGTCGTACCCCGCGATGCTCAACGAGCTTTCGCTCGCAGACGGTGAGATGGTGCACTCCGTGGATGCGGCGCGGGCTTCGCTGACGATGCTCGATCAGACGTTCGGCGACTTGGACGAGTTCCTCAAGGCGCTGGACCATGCATCCCTGAGCTTTAACGGGGACATCACGCAAAGCGAGTACATGTCGCTGCAACCGATGATGCGTAAGACGGTCGAGGAGTTCAGTGCCGCGGCGACGGCCGCCTCGCAGAGTGCGCAGCTCTTCAACTTGGCTCGCGCGCGGCTACTCTCCAACCGCATTACGCTGCTGGGCCTTGGGACCTCGCCCCAGATCTACTCCACGCTTCGCTATTCCCTGCAGCATCGCTTCGGCATGGACGGCATCGACTACCGGACGATGCTGCGCGACGGCATCACGCCGGGAGACGTCGCGGCAGCCACCATCATCGCAGCCGACATCAAGAGCACGCCGCAGAGCGTCATCGCCGAGGCGAAGAACTCTGGGCGTACCGTGATCGACATTGCCAACGACCACAAGATGCACGCCTGGCCGTTGGAGATCTTCATGGGACTCGTCTACCTGGATTACACGGACGATCCTAGCAAGGAGCTGCGCAAGGCCGACGGCACGCTCGCAGTCGACTTGCACAAACTGGGACTGTAGCGTTGTTCCGCGATGCGCAGAGACGATGACCCGCGGGGCTGATGCGCGGACGCTCTTCGGACTGCTGCGCAAGGGGATCGACGTACGCGCCGTCGGCGCGCACGTTCGCAAGCCGTTCCGCTTTTTGCTGTGCGGCGATCCGGCGCTCGTCTCGGAGTTCCGAAGCCTCCTGCTACGCGGACACGGCCCCACCGTTCCGCCGGAGGCGGCGGCCTGCTTGGAAACGCTCCCTCTCGATGCGCCGGCCGCGCTGACCAACTGGCGCGAAGTACGCGCGATCGTCGCTCTCCAACGCCCGGCGGATGGCCTTGACGCGGATCTCAGTCGTCTGAAGGCCCCCGTTCCGATTCTGGCGCTGACGGTGGACGCCGATGCGGCGCCCGGGGGTCCGCCCGCATTGCCCCCGCGCGGCCAACGCGGCGAGTACGTCGTCACGGAGTTGACCGTCGAGTCGCTGCGCCCGCGTTTTTTTCCGCACCTCGTCGAATCGGCGAAGGGCGTCGAGATCGCGGTCGGGCGTCAATTGCCGGCGATGCGCGAGAGCGTCGCCGCGAAACTGACGAAAGACGCCGCGAACAACGCGCTCAAGGTCGCGGTCGCAAGCGCCGTGGTAGATCACATTCCCGTCGTGGGATTGGCGCTTGGCGCGGTCGCCTCGGCGGGCGACATGGTCGCGATCACGGGCATTCAGGTGATGCTGATGCTCCACATCGAGGCCGCCTACGGACGCGATCCGGACCTCCAACGAAGCTGGCAGCTCCTGCCCGTGATCGGCGGTGGCTTCGGGTGGCGCGCGCTCGCCCGCGAGCTGGCCGGCTTCGTGCCCGTTGCGGGCCTCGCGATCAAGGGCGCCATCGCGTATGCCGGAACGATCGTCGTCGGGGAAGGGGTCGCGTTCTTCCTGGAACATGGACGCGAGATGAGCCGCGGACAAGCCTCTGCGCTCTACGAACGCACCAAGAACGACGCGTTGCGCTTAGGTCGAGAACTCGTTACAAAGCTTCGCCGCTAGCGTGTGCAACCCGAGCTCCGTGCGCTTGGGCACGCTGTGCCACATCCAGCGATATCCCCTCAAGAGCCTGCGGCCACAGCCGTTGGATCGCGCGCGCGTCGAACTCGACGGTCTCGCGGGCGATCGCGCCGGAGCGCTTTTCGTTCGCTCGGGCGCCCAGCGCGTCGGAAAGACGTACCGAGGCAAGGAGAACGACGAGCTGCACCTGATTGCGGATCCGAACGGCGCGCTCGACGCCGCGGCGCGGCGCGGCGTCGAAGTCGAATTGCGATGCGGCGAACGCTTTTTCGACGCCGCACCCATCTCGCTGTTATTCGATCGCTGGCTCGACGACGTCAGTCGCTATGTCGGCTATGCCGTGGAGTGGCAGCGATTCCGGCCGAATTTCTTCGTGCAGGCTGCCGCGAACTTCAACGCGTCCGAGGACGCATTGGTCGATGCGACCGTCGCGATCGGGAGCGCGCGCTTTACCGTTCGCGCGCCGACACGGCGCTGTGCGGTTCCCACCTACGATCCTCACGGTCGCGGCAAGGACCTACGCGTGCAGCGCTTCATCGTCAACGAACGCGACAACGTGATGGGTGTCTACTGCGACGTTGCGAGCGCCGGAGAAGTAGCCGTGGGCGACGCCGTAATCTTCAACGCGTGAGGAGGCGCCGCGGTACCAGCGACGCCTCCAGGCCCACACCCGGATACGGTGCAACAATAACCGTTCGTGCGGGCCACCGCTCTAAGCAAAGCGTATTAGGCCGTGCGGTATTGCCGAACGGTACTTCCGTCCGTGGCGGAATTAAAGCGCGCGCCGGCCTTCGAGGGCCTTTGTGATCGTCATCTCGTCGGCGTAATCGAGATCGCCGCCGATCGGCAAACCGTACGCGAGTCGAGTTACGGTGACTCCCAAGGGTTGGAGTAGACGCGAAAGATAGAGCGCCGTCGCCTCGCCTTCAGCGTTCGGATTCGTCGCCAGAATGATCTCGCGTGGTTCATCGCGACCGATTCGCTCTACCAGATCTTTCACGTGAAGTTGGGCAGGCCCGATTCCGTCGATCGGCGAGATCAGACCCCCGAGAACGTGGTAGCGTCCTTTGAACGCGCCCGTGCGTTCGATGGCGTAGACGTCCTTGGCCTCGGCGACGACGCAGAGGGTAGTTGAATCGCGCTGCTCGTCGGCGCAGTACTCGCATTGGCTGTTCTCGGCGAGCGCGAAACAGATCGGGCACGAACTCACGCCGTCCTTGAGCGCGACGATCGCCTGTGCGAGGGTAGCGGCCTCGTGCCGCGGACGGTTCAAGAGATGAAAGACGAGACGGGCTGCCGTTTTTGGTCCGATCGTCGGCAATTTGCTCAGCTCACCGATTAGCGTCGCCACGGGGCTTGCGATCTTGGTCACATGAGCCCGGGAACGCGCACTCCTCCGGTAACGGAGGCCATGCGCTTCTGCGACGTTTCGCCGGCGTTGCGCAGCGCTTCGTTGACCGCCACGGTCACGAGATCTTCCAACGTCTCGAGATCGTCGGGGTCGACGACCTCTTTGGCAATCCGAATGCGGCGAACGCGCTGATCGCACGTCATCTCGACCGTTACGGAGCCGGCGGCCGCGGTGCCGGTAACGACCGTGTCCGCCAGCTCCTTTTGAGCCTTGGCCATCTCCGCTTGCATTTTCTTGAGTTGCGACATCAGGTGTGCTTGATTCATCTGCCTCGCCTTATCGGATCCGTTCGTTTGCGTAGTCGAAGAGCGCGTCGGCGTCGGGCGTCTCCGGCACCGAGGCGGGCGAAAAGCCGCTCGAGTCGACCGTCGTTCGCACGCGCAAGGATACTCCCAAGACTTCTTCGATCGCCGACTCGATCAGTCGGGCGTGTTCGCGTACCGATTGGGCGTTCCAATCGCTCGGGAGCTTCAAGACGACGGCGTTGCCGTCCACGGCTTCCACGGCAGCGCGAGAAAGCACGGCGCGAAGCGGCTGGCGTTCGCTTTCGACTTTGGTCCGCACTCGCTGCCAGGCGGCTCGGACTTGATGCAGCGAGACGGCCTCGGACCGCCCCGGTGAGGCGGGCGGATTGACGGGCCGCTTCGGCGACTGCGTCGTGAGTTCGGGAGCCGGCGCCGTCAAGCGTGCTTCAAGTGCCGCGACGCGCGCGCTCAGCGCATCCGGCGACGGATCTTCCGTCCAGAGAATGAAACGCAGCACCGCCGCCTCCAACTCCAGGCGCGCGTTCCCGCCGCTGCGCGCGAGCGCGAGGCCCTCGCCGAAGGTACGTAAGGCGCGAACGAGCGTGGCTTGCGCGAGGGGCTCGGCGGCCGCGGCCGTGCGCGCCGCGTCCTCAGGCGCCAGATCGCGCGAGAGCAGATCCGGATCGATGCGCGCGATGAGAAGATTACGAAAGCCTGCGATCAGCGTACGAATCAGCACTTGAAAATCGATGCCGGCGTCGCTCGCGCTCTCGACGGTCGTGAGCGCTCGAGCCGGGTCTCGCGCGATAATCGCGTCGATCAACGACTGCGCAAAACTTCTTCCGCTGGACCCGAAGGCCACGTCAAGCATATCGGAGTCGATGGGTGCGCCTTGTGCAAAGGCCGCCAGCTGTTCGAGTATCGTGAGCGCGTCCCGCAGCCCACCCTCGGCGCGGTACGCGATGGCCGCGAGCGCGCTTTCCTCTACGGCAATACCCTCCCGCCCGGCGATTTCACGCATGCGGTCGATCATGACCGGCACCGCGATGCGGCGGAAGGCGTAGCGCTGACAGCGCGACAGGATCGTCACCGGGAGTTTTTCCGGTTCGGTCGTCGCTAAAATGAACAGCGCGTGCGGCGGCGGTTCCTCCAGCGTTTTGAGGAACGCGTTGGCCCCCTCGCGCGTCAGCATGTGCGCCTCGTCGATGATGTAAATCTTCATGCGCATCGTCGCCGGCGCGAACTTTACCGCCTCGCGCAGGGCGCGGATCTCATCGATGCCGCGATTGCTCGCCGCATCGATCTCGAGCACGTCGAGCGCGGTGCCGGCCAGCATCGCGGTGCAGTTGTCACAGCTGTTGTCCGGAACGGACGTCGGACCAGATGCGCAATTCACGCAGCGAGCGAGAATTTTCGCCGCCGACGTCTTACCGGAGCCGCGCGGTCCCGAGAAGAGATACGCATGCGCAAGTTTTCCGCTTTCGATCGCCGCGGTCAGCGTTCGAACGACGGCGTCTTGGCCGACGAGATCGGCGAACGTCAACGGGCGCCAGGTGCGGTAAAGAGACACGGCGCACAGACTTTAGCGGGGCGTTTGAAAGGCGCCTGCCGGCGGGTAAGGTTGCAACGAGCCCGACCGTACGACGGTTATGAGAGTTGCTTCCCAAGCAGCGGTGCTTGGTTCATTGTTGGGATCGGAATAAGAGGATGCCCGTAGATCTTCACGCAGCGCTTCGAGAGCGATTTGGCTTCGCCGGCTTTTACCCCGGACAAGAAGAGGTCATTTCGCGCGTTCTGCAAGGCCAAGATACGCTGGCGATCCTCGCAACCGGTGCGGGCAAGAGCCTGACGTACCAACTGCCGGCACTCTTGCTCGACGGCACGACCGTCGTCGTGAGCCCCCTGATTGCTCTAATGAAAGACCAACTCGATATGTTGCGCGACCGCGGCATCACCGACGTCGTCGCGCTCAACTCGACCCTGTCCGAGGAGCAGGAGCTACGTGCCAGGCAGCGCATCGCTTCGGGCAGCCTGCGCATTGCGTATACGACGCCGGAAAAACTCGAGGACGAAGGGTTTTTGCAGTTACTGCGCTCCATCCGCGTGCCGCTCTTTGTGGTAGACGAAGCCCACTGCATCAGTCAATGGGGACACGACTTTCGTCCGGCGTACCTCGCCCTCGGTGCTGCGATCGCAAAGCTGAATCACCCGACCGTGCTGGCTCTGACCGCGACGGCCACGCCGTCGGTGCGCGAAGACATCTTGCACCAACTCGGCATCGAACACGTCAAGCCCATCGTCCGGGGATTCGACCGGCCGAACCTGATCTACGAGGCGCGAAAGGCCGACAAAGAGGCCGACAAGCTCAAGATCCTTACGGCGCTTTTCAGCGGCGACGAGGCATTGAGCGGAACGGGCATCATCTACACCGCGACGATCAAGAACGCGCTCGAGGTAACCCGTTACCTGACCGATGAGCTAGCGGTGCCGGCGGCGGTATATCATTCGAAGTTGCACAAAGAAGAGCGCACTCAGGTCCACAACCTGTTCATGAACGAGTCTATCCGCGCGGTCGTCGCTACGAACGCGTTCGGTCTCGGCATTGACAAGCCGAACATTCGTTTCGTCTTGCATTACGATCTGCCGGGCTCTCTCGAAGCGTACACGCAAGAGGCCGGGCGCGCCGGACGCGACGGGGACCCCTCGCGTTGCATCCTGATCTACCGCATGAGCGACACGCGCGTGCAGAACTATTTTTTGACTGGGAAGTATCCCGACGTCGAAGAGGTTCAGCGCGTCTTCGGCACGATCGAGGTGTTCGCGGATCAGTCCGCCGGCGTGTCGATGGTGGACTTGCGCAAAATTCTTCAGCTGCCGCTGACGAAGCTCAAGGTCATCCTGGCGCTTCTCAAAAAATCGGGCTACATCGAGCATGTCGGAAAGTCGGCGTACGCCGTGACCGAAGCGGTCCGCAAGCATCGCGAGCTGATGTTGAACCTGGCCAACTACGAAACGAAGAAGTCCTACGACCAAAGCAAGCTCGCCATGATGCTGCAGTACGCCGAGAGCGTCTCCTGCCGCCGGCGCTTCATCCTCAACTATTTCGGCGAGGATTTCGAACGGCACGGGTGCGGAGCGTGCGACAACTGCCTGCGGGCGCAGGCGCACGGCGCCGCGGCGCGGATTGGCGTCAGCCGCTTCAAGATCGCGGATCTCGTGCGACACGCAAAATTCGGCACGGGCACCGTCGAACGCGCCGAGCGCGACCTCGTCACGGTGCTCTTTCCGGCCGTGGGTTACAAGACGCTGCTCGCCTCCGCCGTCAGCCGGGCCGAAGCGCAAATTGCCTAAGGCGGCGGTGCTACTTGCGGCCTGCGCCGCACTCGGCGCCTCGGCGCCGTCGCCGCCTCCCTCAACGGTCCCCCCGAGCCCGCCCAGCAACAGTCCGTCAGCGTCGCCCGCGCCCAGCACGACGCCGCCCGGGCCCGCAGCGGGGCCGACCGCCCCGCCGCTCACCGTGGCGCCGGCCCTCGCGCAAGTGCCCGTCGGATCGAGCGCGCAAGTCAGCGTGGGATCGGCGATCAGTCCGATCGCCGCAACGGTGCGTGACCCGTCAATCGTCGCCGTGTCGGTCGATCAAACGGCTTTGCGCGTCACGCTCACGGGCCTGGCCGTCGGTACGACAACGCTACATCTCAGCGATGCGCGCGGCGTCACGCGAGATGTGCCGGTTCGAGTCGCAAACTACGCGGGCGCCGTCGAGTCGCACCTCGCGTTGCAACTCACTGGGGATCCCGCGTCGGCGGCGTTCGTGCGCGAACAGGTGAGCGGCGCACTGCGCGGCGCGACGCACGCTCGCCCTGGAGCCGACGTGCTGGTGACGCCCGATGACGTCCCGGTGCACGCTCCGCTCGAAGTCGACGACGTTGCGTCGTTCGACGTTCCGGTTCTCATCCAGGGCAGTCAATATTTCGAAGTGGACGGCTCGACGCGCGTCGACGTGGCAAACGTGGCGGTCCCGCGCATTTCGCCGAATTCCTTGATGGTCAGCGACTATCCCGAGCGCCTCACGGAAAACGGCACGCTCTTTACGGCGGACCTCCGCTACGATCAACCGTCGAGATTCCTCTACTTTCACTACAATCCGGGTGGCCAGCCCGATCGCCGCATCGTGTTGCGCGCCGCAAATCTCTCTTCCGAGCCGTCGATCGTGCAGTTTATCAGCGGAGAGGGCGGACCATCGGCCAACGAGATGGAGGCGGGCCATGCCGCAACCCGTCGTTTCCTCGTCAACGTCGTGCAGAACCAAGGACGGCTCTTGACGATTCCCGGGAACAGCGCGATCAACATCGTGGCGCAGGCGTTGCCCGCGCGAACGATCGCCTGCAACCTTCTGCAGTTGCGCGTGCTTTCGGGCGGCAACGTGCATTTAACGCTCTTTGCCCAAGATGCCTCGGACGATCCAAACGCCGCGGTCGGGGCGGCGGACCTCCTGGAGGCGACGCACAAGCACGCGCGCGGCATTTATCCAATAGCCGAGTTCCATTTCGCTACGCAGTGGAGCGTCGACCGCGAGTATCTCGAGCTGCCAATCGGAGAGCTTCCTCTGCCTAACCATCTCGTCGGGGAGGCGCTGGCGGGCGACTACGGCGTACTGCAATCCTTTGTCGTTACGTTGGAGAACCCGTTGTCGACTCCCGCCGCGATCGCGCTTTACGAAAACCCGCGCGGCGGGCGTTCGACGGCGACGTACCTGATCGACGGGGTCTTGGTGCAATCGCATCAGGTTCCGCCGTACTCTCGCTACAAGGTTCGGCAGTATGTCGTTCCGGCGCGCGGCTTCGTCCGCGTGACGATCGTCACGATGCCCGAAGCGGGATCCAGTCTGCCCTTGAAGCTCATCTTTGCGCCGGACGACGGGAGCGTCGCGCCGGGCGCGCCGGGTTCGCCGATTTACTGAAGGGCGCGCGCGTAGACGCGCTCGATGCGCTCCGCCGCGGTCTCCCACGAAAAGCGCGCGATGGCGGCGGGGCGCGCTTGCGAAGCGCGCGCATCGTCGTGGCCATCGAGCGCCCCTTGTAACGCCGTAATCCACCCGCCGAGATCGTCGGCGGGTACCACGCGCGCATCGTCGCGCACGACCTCCGGAAGCGACGTGCGATCGGAGACGACGCAGGGAACGCCGGCGCACAACGCCTGCGCGGCGGCGTAGCCGAACCCTTCGTACAAGGACGGAACCGCGACGACCGCACAGGAGCGGTAGAGCGATAGCAGCGCGTCGAGCGCGACGTAGCCCGCGAGCGTGAAGCGATCGGCCACCCCGAGCCGCCGGGCCAGCTCGAGACACTCGGCCGCGTACGTCGTGGACGGTCCCACGGCGCACAAGCGCGCGCGAGGCAATCGCGCGAGCGCTCGGACCAGGAGCTCCAGATTCTTTCGCCGTTCCACCGTGCCGACCGCCAAAATCGTGCGCGCGTCCCCGGCGCTGCGTTGCAGTGCACGGAACTCCGCGTTCACTCCCGGGTACACGACGATTACGCGGTCCTCGTCAAAGTCGCGCAAGTACTGCAGCAGCGCCGCGCGGGAGTGCTGCGAATCCACGACGATCTGCGCGGCGCGGCGATATCGGCGCAACGAAAAGTCGCCGAAATAGTAGCGCGCG
>JAFAQW010000306.1 GCA_019245995.1 Vulcanimicrobiota bacterium
CGTTGTAGAGAATTGGGATCTGTCCTGACGGCGGAGAACCGAAGTTCGCCGGCGGAGGAGAGGCCGGGCCTTGATCCTGTGCGACCGCGTTGGTTCCAATGTTGCCATGCGATCCACCGGGCTGGGCCGCGCCCGCGGTGAATCCTAAGCCCATCGCCATCAGCAGGGCTAGGACTCCTGTGCTCAGTCGCTTCAATGTGTCCTCCTAGTTGAACAATTGAGACTTTAGGCTTGCCACTCGTTGGCCCGAATCGGACCGTGGCAACGCCTTTCGGACCCTCTTCGGGAGGAAACGATTGCCTCCCCTGCAGTAGGAGCCGCTCTAGGCCAGCTTTTCTTGTAGCTTTGCCATGAACTTGGCCTTGTCGATGATGTAGCGCTCGTGGCTGCCTTCGGCCACAGCCTCTTGTTCGTCGAAGACCTGTACCGCAAAACTGACGCGAGGACCATCGAGCATGACGACCTCAACTTCGGTGCGCACGATAAAGCCCACAGGAACCGGCTTGCGATGCTCCAAGTCGACGTGCGTTCCCAGCGTGATTTGGCCGCTGCGCAGAATCGGTTCCACGCACGCGATCGCAGCGCTTTCGACCAACTGGACGAGCATGGAGGTCGAGAGCACGTCCACGCCTTTGTTCCCGGCCTTTTCGGCCGTCATCCACTCTTCGACGCGGCTCTGAAGGCTGTACGAGCGTCCGATGTCGAGTTTCACGCTCATTCCCCCGGGAGATACGCCTTGCAGCCAAAGACCTCATGCCGGGGTTACTGAATCAAAAGGCGCGTGGTGCCGTATATCACTAGCGTGGGGATTGCCTCGTCCGGACTATTTATAGAAGGAAGATGCTGACAATGAGTTCGTTTTCGCCCTGCCACAGGGTGAGAGTTTTGCCGCTGGCCGTCGTCGTTGCGCTCGGGGCCGGTACTGGTTGCGGGAAGAAGCCGGACCAGGGCCCGATGCCGCTAACGGTGGACGCGGCTGCCGCGACGCGACAGAACCTGGCGACCTACGTCACCTTGGACGGACAGATCGCGCCCCTGGAACAGTCCACGTTGGCGTTCCAGCAAAGCGGTACGATCGACCAGATCCGGGTCAACATCGGCGATATGGTTCATCGCGGCGAGTTGCTCGCAACGATCGATCCATCGACGCTTCAGGCCCAACTCTCCCAGGCGCAGGCTCAGGCAGCGCAATACTCGGCCGCCGCGCAGGGCGCGGTCGTAGGCTACCCCGTGCAGGTTCAGGCCAACGAGGCGGCCGTTCAAACCGCCAAGGCTTCGTTGGATAACGCGCGGTTGGTCTACGAACAGAATCAACAACTGTACAAACAAGGCTACGTATCACAGACGCAGCTCCAGCAATCGCGGTCGAATTACGTGCAGGCGCAGCAAACCTACAATAACGCGGTCGTGGCATTGCGCAACAACCAGGTCAGCGCACAGAACGTTAGGGCCCAACAGGCGCAAGCCGCCGCGGCCGGAGCGCAGGCGCACGTGATCAGCACGCAGCTGTCACAAACGTATCTGTATGCGCCGTACGACGCCGTCGTGGCGAATCGACTCGTGGATCCCGGCGCCTTCGCGTCGCCATCCCAGCCCGTGTTGCAAGTGGCCCGAATCGATCGCGTGTGGATCAATGTGAACGTGCCGGACGAAGATCTCGGCTACGTCCACCCGGGCACCTCGGTGACCTTCCAGTCGACTTCACTTCCCGGTCGTACGTACCACGCCGCCGTTCAAACGGTTAACTCGGTGCCGACCTCGGGGACCCTGTCGTATCTGGCGCGCATCGAGTTGCAAAACCCCAGTTACGCGCTGCGCGGCGGGATGCTGGTATCCGTGACGCTGACCAAGTCGCGCGCCGTCGGCGCGATCGTCGTTCCCCGCAGCGCCGTCGCGCAGACGCCAAACGGCGACATGGTCTACACGATCGTCGACAACAAGGCCCAGGCGGTGCCGGTACGAGTGGGCGTGCAGACCGACACGATGGCGCAGGTGATGAGTCCGCGAGTGCGGCCCGGGACGATGGTCATCACGACCCGTCCGGATGCGCTCAAAGACGGAAGCCTCGTCGCGATCGCCGGAGCGAACGGTCCTTCCGGCGCCGGCACGGTGCATTAGAAGATGAAGCGACCCATGCTTCCGGCGCGGGGGCTCCTTGTCGCCCTCGCGCTCGGCTCCCTTATGAGCGGCATCGCCTTCGCCCAAAACGTCGCTCCGCCGGGATCGGATCAGCCCATGCCCGGAGTGCGAATGCCGTCGCCGCTGCCGCAACCGACCATCAGCGGAACGCCCATACCGTATCCCGCCTACGGCACGCCCGCGCCAGACGTCGTCAAGCTGGCGCCCAAGAAGGGGGTGCCGCAATCGATCTCGTTGGAGGACGCGATCCGCATCGCGGTGGCCTTGTCCCCGACCTTCGCGCTGCAGAATGCCCAGTGGGCGGCCATCCATGCCAAATACAGAGCGTCGCTTCAAGCCTACTATCCGGGAATCAGCGGTACCGCCAACGTTGGCAAATCGTACGGCAGCGGAAGCAGTGGCTCCACCAGTTCGCTCACCGGCGTCACGCCCTCTCCCGCTGCGGCGCCGACTCCGACCACCATTCCGACGAAGGCGCCCTTCGGCGTATACAGTCAGAGCGTTTTTACGCAAGAATCGGTCGGAATAACCATCACGCAACTCATTTTCGATGGTGGCCGGACGATTGCCGCAATACGGTCGGCGAAGGCTGCCGACATTGCGGGGCGCGCCACGTTGCTGCGGCAACTGCAAACTCTCGCCCTACAGGTCGCCAACGCGTACTACGCGGTTCTCGAAAACAACGCGACGGTGGCTGCCGATGCCCAACTCGTGCATGAGTTTGAGGTAAACGAGGCGGCCGTCGCCGCGCAAATCCGCAACGGTGCGGCGGCGCGCTCCGACATCGCGGCGGCGCAATTCCAGACCGCGCAGGCGCGCGGAAACCTCATCACCGCGCAGGGCAACGCGATCGGGGCACAGTCGACCTTTGCCACGACGCTGGGGCTGGACGCGGATGCCGAGGTCGTGCCAAAGCCGCTGCGAGCGACGCCCGCGGTGGCGACGCCGCCATACGCCGGTTCGTTGAAGCGCGCTTTACTGATGCGGCCTGATTACGTCTCGGCGCAATATAACGTCGAGTCGGCAAAGGAAAATCTTCGGTATGCCAAGCTCGCCCGATTTCCGGTTTTGGCCGCTGCGGCGACGGACAACATTGGCCGTACCTTCACGAACTGCTACTCGACGACGACGACGCT
The DNA here is from genome assembly GCA_019245995.1 of Vulcanimicrobiota bacterium. Taxonomy (GTDB): domain Bacteria; phylum Vulcanimicrobiota; class Vulcanimicrobiia; order Vulcanimicrobiales; family Vulcanimicrobiaceae; genus Cybelea. The sequence goes on from JAFAQW010000306.1 coordinate 3,276, forward strand.
TCGCAACGGAAACGTCGTTCCGGTATCGTTTTGTCCGGGGCCGGCCGGTTGGTCGAACAATAAGACGTTGGGATTGAACCTCGCAATTCCGATCTACGACCAAGGTGTCACGAATTATAACGTAGCCGTGGCGCAGTCGCAACTCGATCAAGCAATAGCTTCGTTCAACGTGACGAGGTTAACCGTCGAGTCGGACGTTCGATCTTCGCTCGCGACGATGACCTCCGCGGAAGCCGCTCTGGTACAGGCACGCTCCGAGTTGGTTTCCGCGCAGGTGTCGCTCGACGCGACGCAAGCCCAATATAAGGTCGGCGCAACGACTATCCTCAACGTGGTTACGGCCGAGGCGAATCTTTCGACCGCGCAGTCCGCATACATCACCGCGCTCTACAACGTTCAGACGGCCCGACAGAATTATCTGTATGCCACCGGGGTCAGCGACGTTCAACTCTAACTAGGGCGGCATAATGGGTCAGACCACGCCGATCCCTGCTACGGTCTCCGACCCCATCAATTCCGCGATCCTGGCCGTCTCGGAGGATCGCCTGAGCGGTTTTCAGATCGATCCGTTCGGTGAGATTGCCGCGCGCAGCGGCCTCGATGTCGAGACCGTCATCGAACGCATCCGCGCGATGTTGTCGGCGGGAACGATCCGTCGCGTGCGGCAGACGCTGCTCGCGACCAATCTCGCGGCGGGGGCGTTGTGCGCGTGGGAGGTACCACCGGAACGGTTGGAGCTCGCGTTCGATTTCATGTTCCGAGACGATCCGTTTTCGGGGCACGTCGTCATCCGAACGACCGACGCGGCGACCCCCGGCAGCACGTATCGCTTGTGGACGACGCTCAAGGTGCCGCAAGGATTCTCGTTGCGCAAGCACGCGCAGTGGCTCGCCGGCCGAGTCGGCGCCGACCGCTTCCGGCTCATGCCTGCAAAGATGCTCTTCGCACTCGGCGTCGGACACGTTCGGCGGCGCGGTTTTGCGCCGGGGGCGCGGGCCGACGAGCCGGCCCAGCCGCTCCATGCCGGCATCGTGGAGCTTTCCGCGCTGGAATGGCGAGCGTTAACCGCGCTCAAGCGCGAGTTTCGCGTTGAAGAGCTCGTGCGCGACCTGTGGCGAGCGCGAGCGGCCGAAGCGGAGCTCGACCTCGACAAGTTCGTCGCCATCGCCCGAACGCTGCAAGTCCGAGGCGTCATTGGGCGCTTCTCGACCTTCCTCGAACACGTAAAACCCACGGCCGGCAACGAGCGAGTGACCCGTTACAACGCGCTGTTTCATTGGGCCGTTCCGACGGGCCGCGAGGTGGACGCCGGTTGTGAGGTCGGCAGACACTACGCGATCACGCACGCCTATTGGCGCGAGGGCGGCCCGGAGTTCCACGACGTGAACATCATGGCCGTCGCGCACGGCATGGAGAAGGAGCGGGTTCTGGCGCACAAGGCCGCAATAGACGACCATCTGCGGGAGGCGGGCATCGCGTTTTCGTATACGAACGTCTTCTGGGGCGGACGCAGCGAGATCAAGCCCTCAGAGATCGCTCCCGAGGCGTACGTCGCATTTTGTGAAACGCACGGGATCGATTCGGATATGATGCGCGTGCATCGCGAGGAAGGAGCATCGGCTTGATGGTCAGGCGTCTTTGTACGATCGCGTTGGCGGCGGCAACGATCTGCGGCTGCACGAAGGTCGGCAATCAATCCACCGGCGCGCAAGCGAGGCATCCATGGACCGTCCCGGGCGTCTTCCGGTTCTCCGAGTACGCCGATCCCAAGAACTTGAATCCGGCGTTGAATTCCGCCTCACCAACTCTGGACCTGGCGATGTTCGTCTATTCTTGGGCCGTTCGCTACGATGAAAACGCGAAGCCGTTTCCCGACGCGCTCAGGGAGATCCCGACCGTCGCCAACGGCGACGTGAGCAGCGACGGCCGCACACTCAAGTACAAGCTCCGGACGAACATGAAGTGGCAAGACGGCCCGCCGGTGACGTGCAACGATCTCAAGTTCACCTGGCAAGTCGTCATGAACCCGCACAACAACGTCATAACGACCGACGGCTTTAAGGATATCGGCAGCATCGATTGCAGCGACCCGCACGTCGCCGTCATCCATATGAAGAAACTTTACGCGCCGTTTCTTCAACAACTGTGGGCCGTCAACGGGAACGCTCCAATCCTGCCGGAACACCTGCTTGCCAAGTACAACGACGACAAAGGCTCCTTGAATACGGCGCCGTACAATTCGTTACCGGTGGGCAGCGGCGCGTTCAAGGTCGTCGCGTGGCATCGCGCGCAGGACGTCGTGCTGGTCGCGAATCCCGACTTCTACCTTGGCAAGCCGAAACTCAACCGGGTCATCTATAAGATCCTGCCCGATGAAAACACCGTCGTGACGCAGTTGCAAACGCACGAGCTCGACATGCTGTCGCTGGGGTCGGCGCTGAAGTGGCCCGAGTATGCGGCGCTGGCCGCGGACCCGCGCAACGGCTTGGTGGCGACGCGCGTCGACGCCTTCGCCTGGTCGCATGCCGACTTCAATCTGAAACATCCGATCGTCGGCGACGTTACGGTGCGCCGCGCGCTCGCGTATGCGACCGATCGCAACGAGATCATTCAGAAGGTCGCCCACGGCTCCGCAATTGCCGCCAACACGGACCAGCAGCCTCACTATTCGTGGGCCGTCACGGACGACATCGCGCACTACCCGTACGATCCCGCAAAGGCCGAAGTGATGCTCGACGCCGCCGGCTGGAAGGTTGGGGCCGGCGGTATTCGCGTGAAGAACGGACAGCGGCTGGAGTTTACGCTGAGCACCCAAACCGAATCGAACTCCGGCAAGGCCAACGAGACGGTTCTTCAGCGGCAGTGGCGCGAAGTCGGCGTACAAGCCGACGTGAAAAACTATCCTACGAGTCAGTTCTTCGACAACTCGACCAACGGCATACTACAGGGCGGTCACTATGACGTTGCGCTCTTCGCGTGGCTCGGCGCCGCGGATCCCGACGACAGCGCGATTTATTCGGGCGACAATCAGGCACCCCACGGGCAGAACGCGATGTTTTGGAACAATCGAACCGCTACAAATGCCATGAATGATGCACTCAAGACGATCGACCAGCCTCGCCGCAAGCAAGACTACAAAATCGTCCAACAGCAGTTGGCGCTCGACGTGCCGACGATCATTCTGTACTTCCAGCGAATACCGTACGTGTATAACAGCGACCTGAAGGGATTCAATCCATCGCCCGTCATCTCGGCGTTCTGGGATCCGTGGGAGTATTCAATA
>JAFAQW010000165.1 GCA_019245995.1 Vulcanimicrobiota bacterium
CGCGACGATGAGCGCCACGCACTGCACCGCCGCCATGCGCGACGTGTCGATGCAGAGATCGTACTCGCGAACGTCGCCGAACGTTCTCCCGTACCACTGGCGGATGTACGCGCTGCGCGCCCGATCGACGCGTTCCACCTCCGCCTCAGCGACGTCGCGCCGCGCGCCCGTCGTCTCCATGATGGTGGCGATGCGCCAGTCTCGCCGCGCGTGCATGAAGACGCGCAGCACGTCCTCGCGCGCGCCCAAAATCGCGGACGCTCCGCGCCCGACGATCACGACGTTGCCTCGACCTGCGTATTCACGAACGGCGGCCGCGATGGCGCCGACCAACTCTTCATCCGGTGGTTGAGTTGCCGACGACTGCGCGAGCTCCGGAGTGGCTCGCTCCAGGCTTGCGAGCAGCCGCTGTCCCAGCGTGCGGCCCCCCTCTTCGCCGGCGTCCACCGATTCGGGCGTGATGCGCAGGCGTTTGGAAACCACCGCGGGCAACTGCTGATCGACGTACTCGTAGCCGAGCTCGCGAGCGACCGCCATCGCAACCGCGAGCGCTCCGCATCCGTATTCGTTGGAAATCGTGACCACCACCGGGAAAAGAGTAGCGATGGCGAAGCGTCGTGTCCTGCCGATCGTCGAGTGCACGAAGCTACGTAAGGTCTTTCGCACACCCAAGCGCAGCCCGGGCGCGCTCGGTGCGCTGCGTTCGCTTTTTTCACGCGAGTACGAGGAGCGGGTCGCCGTGGATGCCGTCTCCTTTCGCCTCGAGCCCGGAGAGCTCGTCGGATACATCGGGCCCAACGGTGCCGGGAAGTCGACGACCATCAAGATGTTAACGGGCATTCTCGTGCCGACGTCAGGCGACGTGCGGGTCGCGGGGCTCGTTCCGTGGCGTCAGCGAAAGGAGAACGCGCGCAACATCGGAGTCGTCTTCGGGCAGCGCAGCCAACTGTATTGGGACCTTCCGCTGATCGAATCGTTCGAGCTACTGCGCGCGATTTACGGAATCCGTAAGGAACGATACCGGCAAAACCTCGACGAGTTCGTCGAGATCTTGCGCTTAAACGATTTTTTGCGCACGCCCGTGCGCCAACTCTCGCTCGGCCAGCGCATGCGGGGCGATTTCGCCGCGGCGCTCTTGCATGGCCCCAGCATCGTCTATCTCGACGAGCCGACGATCGGCCTCGACGTGGTGGCGAAAGAATCCATCCGGGAGTTCATCGCACGAATCAACGCGGAACGCGGCACCACGGTCGTGCTCACGACGCACGACTTGGCCGACGTCGAACGCCTGTGCCGGCGAATCGTTCTCATCGATCGGGGCACCCTCATTTACGACGGCGACGTCGATCGCATCAAGAACGAGTACGGGAAGTTTCGCACCCTGATCGTACGCTTCAGCGAGCCGGTCGCCGGCCCGGCGCTCGAAGGAGCCGAGCTCGTTGCCAGCGAGGACTCCACCGCGCGTTTTCGCTTCAATCGAAACCTGCAACGAGCCGATCTGCTGGTGCGCCAAGCCAGCGAGCGCTATCGGGTGGAAGACGTCAGCTTGGAGGAGCCTGACTTGGAGTCGATCATTCGCAGAATTTACGTGGAAGGGTACCGCTCCACGGCGTCGGAGAACGACGCATGATCCTCTCGAGCTCGACAAAGCGTCCGAAGATTCACTCCAGCGCGTATGTCGCCCCAACGGCCGTCGTGAGCGGAGACGTCACGATCGGTTCGGGAGCCGCCGTGCTGCACGGAGCCGTAATCACGGCGGAGGGGGCGCCGGTCACCATCGGCGAGGAGTGCGTCGTCATGGAAAATGCGGTGGTGAAGGCCAGCGGCGGCAGCGCGCTGAGCTTTCCGGTGAAGATCGGCGATCGTTGCATCGTAGGGCCGCATGCGTACGTCGTCGGCGCGACGGTGGCAGAGGGCTGCTTTGTCGCCAGCGGCGCGAAGATCTTCAACGGAGCGACGTTGGAACGCGGCTGCGGCGTCGCACTCAACGGTATCGTGCACGTGAGCTCGCGACTGCCCGAAGGGACGAGCGTACCGATGCAGCACATCGCGTTCGGCGATCCAGTGGTCGTGTACCCGCCCGACAAAGCGCCGGAAATCCATGCGAAGATGCACTTTTATGCCGACGTCTTTAATCTCGAAGACGGCGACGACGTTCGCCGCCGTGCCGCGTCAACATACGCACGCTTCCTGCGTAAAACCCACGCGCAGGAGTCGCCGCTCGCCGAGCATCGCGGAACCAAACCGGCCCCCCGGCGGTCCGCCGACGAACCGCCGCCGACGCAGACGACGGAGGTTGACAAGGTCGTGGACGTCATGATGCTGGAGCTCGAAGAGATGGAGCACCGGCGCCAAGAAGCGATCAAACGGCAACAACGGCGCTAGCGCCCGGTATCGCCTGAGGCAGAGCGTGCGGCTCGAACCGTATCTGGAATTCGCGAAGAAGGCCTTCGCGCGCGAGGCCACCTATCGCATGGAGGTCCTCACCGAGATCGGCGCGTTGGTGCTGCGGGTGTACATATTGCGCTCGCTGTGGACGGCGCTCTACGCACAGAACGCTGCGCCCATCAACCTTCCGCTCCACGGCATGATCACCTACGCCACCGTAGCGATGCTGATGTCGCTCGTTCTCGAGGTCGACGGCACGCGCTTGATCCGCGAGAAGATCCGCGAAGGAACGATCGCGACCGATTTGATGAAACCGATCAGCCTTCCGCTGTATTTCTTCAGCGACGGAATCGGGCAGACGCTGCTTCACGCGCTGCTGGTCGTGCCGTCGCTATTCTGCGCGCTTGCGTTGGTTCACATCGACGTTCCTCCGCCGCCCACCATCGTTGCCTTCGCGGTGTCCTTCGCCGTCGGCTACGGCGTCAATTTTTTCGTCAACTTCCTGATGAACAGCATCGCGTTCTGGACGCTCGAGACGTTTGCCGCACAACTGATCGTACGCTGGGCCTCAGACTTGTTGTCGGGTCAGATCATTCCGCTGACGCTCTTTCCCGGAATCGTTGGAAGAATCGTCTTTGGCCTTCCGTTTGCGGCCATCTATTCCACTCCGTTACTGATCTACGTCGGCGTCATTCCGTCGTCGCAATGGGCCGCTGCTATCGCGCTGCAGGTGGGCTGGTTGGCGGTCTTTGCGCTGATTGCTTCCGCCGTCTGGCGCGCCGCCTCGAACCGCATCGTCATTCAGGGTGGATAGGCGCCCCAGCAGGAGATGGTAATACAACATGCCGCGCACGGGCCCCAATCGTTCCAGAAGATCCGCTTGATCCACGTGGGCGTCCCCCGCGAGCAGTGCGAGACTGCGGGCCACGCCCGAGTCGCGCAACGGAAAGATGTCCAGCCGGCCCAAGCCCCGCAGCAGTATCACCGCCGCGCTCCAGGGGCCGATTCCCCGGATCTCGGAGAGCCGAGCCGCCGCCAGCGGCGTCGGCAGACGCGCGAGCTCGGCCTCGTCGAGCCGGCCATCGAGCGCGGCTTCCGCCGCGGAACGCAGATGCGCGACCTTGTTGCGCGAGAGGCCGCCCGACAGCAACAGCTCGTCGTCGCACTCCAGCCAGCGCCGCGGTGGCGGAAAGGCGACGCACGCGACGCTTCGCACTCGTACCGCTTCACCCAGGCGCTCGACGACGCGGCGCATGATCGCGGCTGCTGCGTAGATCGAAATCTGTTGAAAGACGATCGCATTGACACACGCTTCCCACAGCGTGGGATACCGCGGTGGCTTGACGCCGCACAATCTCTCCGCGACCGCGCGCAGCCAGACGATGCGGCGAGCGCGCAAGAACCATTCCGAGAGATCGACGCGCGTGCCGAGGAGGCGCTCCACGGTCACCGCGTACGCTAGCGGGTCGCCGGCCGTGCAACGGACTTCGATCCCATCGGAGCCGTGCGAGCGAATGGCCAGCATCGTCGTACGGCCCCCCGCACGCAGGGCACGATAGTACGTGCCCTCCTCGAACACGTCAACGACGTTGCTGCCGATGCGCCGCAGCGCCTGGGCAGTTAGATCGAGGCGAAAGGGGTCGCGAACGGGGAGCATCGCGGCCGGCCCAAAACGTTTCATGGATGCTGCGCGCGTATCTCCAGTACTGGCGGATCAACTTTCTGACCCTGCTGGAATACCGTGCGAATTTTGTGATGTGGTTTGTCTTCAGCATCGCGTATCACGGCGTGGCGCTGGGCGCCCTGTACGTGACGATGCGACAGTTTCCGTCGATGAACGGATGGAACTTTCGAGAAGTCTTCTTTCTGTACGCCCTCTGGATGAACGGCCACGAACTGCACAACACGGTGTTCTTCACCGTCGTCAGCGTTCCCGACTACGTGCGGGAGGGGCGCTTCGACCGTTTCCTCGTTCGTCCGCTCGATACGCTGTTTCAAGTGCTCACCGTTCCGCAGCAAATCGTGCCCGATTCCCTCGTGCTGGCGATCGCGACGCTGGCCGTGGCGACCGCAGCGGAGCGCGTGCGCATTGACTGGGTTTTCGTCGTTTTCGTGCCGCTCGTGGTCGTGGGCGGAGCGCTCATCGACCTCGGCATTTCTTTGGCGATTGCGACCGTTTCGTTTTGGTTCGTGCGGGTGGATACGTTGCGCTGGGCCGTGATGTCGCTCGAGCAAGACTTCACCCGCTACCCGATTAGCATCTACACCCGGGGGGTACGAATCGTCCTAACCTTCGTGTTTCCATTTGCGTTCATGAACTACTTCCCGGCCACGTATTTCTTACAGAAGAACGATACCGGACTCCACTTCAATCCCGCCATCGGGCTTTTGACGCCGGCGATCGGCTTCGCGTGGGTCGCTGCGGCGTACGCGTTCTGGCTCGTCGGTTTGCGCCACTATCAAGGAACGGGGTCGTGAAGAGGCTCGCTTTTCTCCAGAGTTACGGCGCCGGAATTCTCGCGCCGGCCGCGATCGCACAAACGTCACTGCAAGCGCGCATTGCGGCGGTGGCACGAGCCATGCCCGGCAACATCGGCATCTATGCCCGGACGATGGCCAACCGGGGTCCGTTCGTCGCCTACGCCGCTCGAGAGCGCTTTCCGACGGCCTCGACGATCAAAGTCCTCATTATGGCGACGGCCTTCCGCGCCGAAGAACTACGTCCCGGCGCGTTGGACGCGCGTGTCGTTTTTCGGCACGCGGATTTGATCGGCGGTTCGGACTACATGGATAGCGTTCCCGACGGAACGCGCCTGAGCGTGAGGGAACTCATGCATCCGATGATTACCGTCAGCGACAACACGGCGGCCAACCTGCTCATCGAGCACTTCGGCTTTCAGGCCATCAACGCGATGGCCAGGCGCGCCGGCATGACGCGGACGACGCTCGCCCGACGCTTTTTGGACTTCACCGCAATCGTCCACCACAACGACAATGTTTCGACCCCCGCCGACATGGCCCGATTGCTTTTCCTTTTGGAGCGAGGTGCGCGCGAAGGCATTCCCACGATTCTCTTGCCCCGTCACTGCCGCGCCGCTATTGCCATCATGCTGAAGCAAACGGATCGAGACGGCATTCCGGCGGCGTTGCCGGGGGGAACGCGCGTCGCGAATAAAACGGGGGAAGTGGAAGGAACGCGCGACGACATCGCAATCGTCGATCCGTTCGGCGACGCCCCATTCGTGTTGACGATCATGACCAGCGACGCGTACGACTACGCGGCGGCCTACCGGGCTATTCATACCATGACCCGGCTAGCGTATGCCGCCGTCGCCGGCGCGTCTGCGTAGTTGGTTTAGGCCGCACGCAATGAGGAAGAATCTCCACACACGCACTGCACATGACCGAACTGGAACTGAGCATCCCCCCACTGCCTCGATTCGCCGCCACGGCGCGCCTGGCGCTTGCGCGCTTTGGATCGACGCACCGCGTCGCACCGGCCGACACGGAGAACCTCATCTTCGCGCTGGGCGAAGCGGTAGCGAACGCGATCGCGCACGCGAACACCGCCAATGCCATTCACATCCGGTTCAGTCTGAACGGAACGAGCATCGTCGTTACGATCACCGACCACGGACGCGGCTTTGAGCGTCCGCCGCAGGACGCAATCTCGCTCCCCAGCGTTTTCGCCGAGGATGGACGGGGCTTTGCGATCATGCAGCGTTGCACCGATTTTTTGGAAGTGAACAGCCGGCCAGGCGGAGGAACGACCGTGAAGCTGGGCCGGCGCCTGCGCAGGCGTCAGGAACCACAAGGCGTTTCGTAAAACGTTGCGGCATGAGACCGCAGCGTTTCTTCGTTTTCCTCGCCGTGCCGCTCGGTGTAGCCGCGTTCGGCATAACGCCGGTGACCGTATTGCCGCAGACGCCGCCCGCGCCGTACGCTCCCATTGCCGCGATGGTCGATGGCGTTAAGGCCGATCGATTGCAGGCGACGGTCGCGGCGCTGGTCGCCTTCGGCACGCGCAACGACTTTTCGGAGAAGAGCTCGACTGCGCGTTATGGCGTCTTTGGGGCACGCGACTGGATTCTGTCACAGTTTCGCAGCATCGCGACGATCACCGGAGGGCGCATGACGGTCGCCCTCGACACGTATCTTCAACCAAAGACGCGGCGAACGCCGAGAGCGGTACTGGAGTCCAGCGTCATCGCGACCTTGCGGGGCGACGCCGCTGGTCGCACGTACGTCATGTCCAGCCACTTCGACGACTGTGACGGCGACTGCACAGACGGAGCGGGCGCGGCGCCCGGCGCCGACGACAACGGGTCCGGAGTGGCCGCCGTCTTGGAGGCGGCGCGAGTGATGGCTGCGACGCATTTTCGCGGCACGATCGTCTTCGCGTGCTTCGACGGTGAAGAGCTCGGTCTGTGGGGCTCTTCGCACTACGCGGGCGAGCGCGCTGCGGGGGGAACTCCGGTGCTCGCCGTGCTCAACAACGACATCGTGGGCAGCGCCGTCGGCGGCGACGGCCAATCGGAGCCGAACGTTATTCGCGTTTTTAGTCAAGCGTTGCCGCTGCATGCCGATGCGCAGCGCGTCAATCTCGTCGGTTCCGAGAACGATTCGCCGTCGCGAGAGCTCTCGCGCTTCATCGCCGAAACGGTGCCCGTCTATCTTCCCGCGTTGAGCGTTCGGCAGATCTTTCGGGCCGACCGGTTTCTGCGTGGCGGCGATCAAGAGTCGTTTCAAAACGCGGGTTATTCGGCGGCGATCCGCTTCGTAGAGGCGCACGAAAACTTCGCCCATCAACACCAGAACGTTCGAGTGCAAAACGGCACGCAATACGGGGACCTTCCACAGTATATCGATGCGGAGTACCTGCGCCGCGCGACCCAAGCAAACGTCGCCGCCCTCGCAACGCTCGCGCTCGGTCCGGCGCCGCCGCACTCGGTTCAAATGGCTCTCAAGCGGCTCGGATACGACTCGACCCTGCGCTGGAACGCCTCCGCCGGCGCCACCTCATACGAGGTCGTTTGGCGCTCGACCGACGCCGCGCAATGGCAGCACGTCAACAACGTGGGAAACGTGACGCAAGCCACGGTGCCCGTTTCCAAAGACGACTACGTGCTGGCGGTCCGCAGCGTGGATTCCAACGGCCTCCGCAGCCCGGCGGTCTATCCCGTCGCGGTCCGGGAATGAGACGCGACTACGGAGTCGCCATAGTCACAGAACCAGGCGTGCGGGCGCTGTGACCGCATGAAAGCGGCCCACTACGGACGGCTCTTCTTCGGTGCGGGCGCGGTGCTCTTCGGCGTTATCGCGCTGCTGTGGCACGATGCCGATACCTGGCAGGCGCTGCGGCGGCTCTGGAGCCTACCCTTCGGCATGGCTATCGGGAACGGCCTGATGATCGCGCAGATTGTCGGCGGAATGGCTATCGCGATCCGGCGCGCCGCGCGCGCCGGTTCGGCGCTGCTGTGCGTCGTCTACGCGCTGTTTGCGCTCGCATGCATCCCCGGCATCGTCGCGCATCCGAGAGTCTTC
>JAFAQW010000132.1 GCA_019245995.1 Vulcanimicrobiota bacterium
GCAGATGCTGTCGTTCTTGTGCACGGCGCCCGGCGTCAGCGTCGTCGAAGAATCCATCTTCAACGCGAGATTCTCGTACGTCAACGAGTTGGCGCGCATGGGGGCCGACGTCAAAGTGACGATGGAGAGCAATGCCGCCGTCATCAAGGGGCCCGCCAAACTTTCCGGCGCTCCCGTGGAGGCGCCCGACATACGGGCGGGTGCGGGTCTGGTGATCGCCGGATTGGCGGCCGCCGGGGAAACGGAGATCATCGGACTGGAGTATATCGACCGCGGCTACGAACGCTTGGAAGAGTTGCTGTCGGAGCTCGGAGGCCAGGTGCAGCGAAGCAGCGGCGTGACGCCGTTGCTGGAACCGGCCGGATTTTTTGAAACCAGCGAATACCCGCGCGTGTCTGCGACGGGATGAGCTCGCGATCGTAAAGGAGCGATTTTGGATATCGGGATCGACCTCGGCACGGCCAACGTGCTCGTGCACGTGAAGGGAAAGGGCATCGTGTTGCGTGAGCCCTCAGTCGTCGCCAGAGACATGAACACCGGTCGCGTCTTGGCCGTGGGAGAAGAGGCCCGGCAAATGCTCGGTAAGACGCCGGCTCACATCCAAGCGATTCGCCCGCTCCGCGACGGCGTGATCGCCGATTTCGAAGTCACCGAAGCCATGCTCTCCTACTTCATCAAGAAGGTGATGAAGGACCGTTCCTGGTGGTCGTCCATCGTCAAACCGAAGCCTGCAGTGACGATTTGCGTGCCCGCCGAGATTACGAGCGTCGAGGAGCGCGCCGTGAAGGACGCCGCCAAGCTCGCCGGCGCTCGGGACGTCGGCATCATCGAAGAACCGATGGCCGCGGCAATCGGTGCGGGGCTCCCAATCGGCGGCCCATCGGGGAGCATGGTCGTAGACATCGGAGGCGGCACGACCGACGTGGCGGTCATTTCGCTCGGCGGCATTGTGGTCTCCCAATCGTTGCGGGTCGCCGGCAACAAGATGGACGAGGCGATCGTGCGTTATATCCGCCGGGTCTATAGCTTGATGATCGGCGAACGCACGGCAGAGGAGATCAAGATCAAGATCGGGTCGGCGTACAAGCTGGAACAAGAACTGGCAATGGAAATCCGCGGGCGCGATCTGATCAACGGCCTACCGAAAACGGTGAAGATCACGAGCGAAGAGATTCGTGAAGCGCTCTCCGAACCGGTGGGCTCGATCGTCGAAGCGGTGAAGGCCGTTTTGGAGAAAACGCCGCCCGAGCTGTCGGCCGACATCATCGATCGCGGCATCATCCTCACCGGCGGTGGCGCGCTGTTGCGTGGATTCGAGAAGTTGCTCTCCGAAGTCACCGGCGTACCGGCGATCGTCGCAGACGATCCTCTCTCGTGCGTCGCCATCGGCACGGGCTCGCGCGTGCGCGTGTAAGCGGCGCGCCGACATAAGGGGATGGCGCAGACGCACGGCGGCCGCGTCCTGGACGCGGCGGCCCAGAGCCTCGAAGAGGTGTCCGAAGAGGTGGCGCGCGTCATCTTTTCCGGCGGCACGGTGATCTTGCCGAACGATACGAGCTATTTGATCGGCTGCGATCCCTACGATTTTACGGCGATCGATCGCATCTACGCCGAAAAAGGCCGCCCCGACAACCGCCCGCTGACGCTTCACGTGGCGACGGCGGCGGAGTTCGTCGAGTATGCCGGTGACAATCCGCTTGCGATCACGGCCGCCAAACGGCTCTTGCCCGCACCGGTGATACTACTGATACGAAAGCCGGCGTTTGTGAGCGACGAGCTGGCGGCGGGCCTGCAGACGCTGGCTTTCCGCGTCCCCGACGATCCGTTCGCACGCGCCGTTTTGGAGCGTTGCGGCCCCATCGCGGGAACGACGGCGAATCCGGCGGGCGGTCCTCGCTATGGCGGAGGAGACGATTGCTCGATGCTGCCGCCCGTCGATCTCATCGTGCGGCATGGCTCTCCGCGCTACGACGGCGAATCCTCAATCGTCGATCTGTCCGGGACGCACGCGCGCCTGCTGCGGGAGGGCGCCGTCTCCGAACGGCGGCTCGCGGACGTGCTCGGACCGATCGAACGGCCAACCGTTAAGGTACGCGGCGCAAAATAGACTGTGATGATCGTTCGACTGGTCTTGGTCCTGGGCGGCCTGCTGGCGATGGCAACGCCGTCGCCCGCCTCCCTATCGCCGCCCGGCGCGCCCCAGGTCAAGTCCGCGAAGGCACCGGCGGCGAAGCGCGCGTCGCCGAGGCCCGCACCGGCAGACGACGCGAACCCCGGGGCGGGCGCTCAAACGTCGTTCAACCTCGGCGTCTGGACGGTTCATGCCAGTGCGATCGACGCCAACTTCAAGAGTGGCGACTTCAGCACGCCGTCGAAGGTCGTGATGACGCGCAGCGGCGGCGACGTTTCGGCCGATCGTGCCAATGGCAACTACAAGCGGCAAGTGCTCTATCTCAACGGTCACGTGGTGATGCACGATTCGCAAGGCGGAGCGGGCGCGATCTCGGGGGACGAGTCCGCGGGCACGTCGGGACCGTCCACGCTCACGGCGGATCAAGCCCAGATCGACGGGGCCGCGAAGATCTATAAAGCCAACGGCAACGTTCACTACGTCCAAGCCGACACGGTCGTCGACGCGCAGAATGGAACGCTCGACGACGAAGCGCATACGCTCCTCCTCGAGGGTGCGGTTCACATCGTCCAAGGGACGCGGAGCATGGCCGCGCGCAAGGTGCTCTACAATACGGTCACGGGAACCGCGCACGCCGAGGGCGACGTTACCATGCAGTTTCCCGGCGAGATGCGCCGCCATCTCGCGACGCCAAGACCGCTAAAGATTCCAAAGAACCGAGTCACGCAACCAGTGGCGCCCACAGCCTCGCCGTAATTCCCGGAGTCCACGATGGGCGACCACTTGCTGTTCGAGTTCGCGTCCGGGGAAATGCCGCTGGCCGCGCGCATGCGCCCACAGACGTTGGACGAGTTCGTCGGTCAAGCCGAGTTGCTCGGAGAAGGACGCGTGCTACGCACCGCGATCGAACGTGGAACCGTCCCCTCCATGATTCTGTGGGGCCCGCCGGGCAGCGGAAAAACGTCGCTTGCGGAGATCGTCGCGCGTTCGCTGGAGGCGCATTTCGAGGGAATGTCGGCAGTGAGCGCCGGTGTCGCCGACCTCCGGCGCGCGGTGCGGGACGCGCAGGCCCGTCGCCGGTCCGGACACCGGACCATTCTCTTCGTCGATGAGATTCACCGTTTCAACAAGGCGCAACAAGACGCGATCTTGCCGTACGTGGAAGACGGTACGGTGACCTTCATCGGCGCGACGACGGAGAATCCGTCTTTCGAGGTTAATGCCGCGTTGTTGTCGCGCGCGCGCGTGTTCGTACTCAACGCACTTTCGGATGAAGACGTCGGCACCATCGTGGACCGAGCGCTCCGCGACGAACGTCGCGGAATTCCGGGCGCGCGACTCACCGCCGATGCGCGGCACATCCTCGTGGATTGGGCCAACGGCGACGCGCGCGCGGCGCTGAACGCCCTCGAGCTGGCGGCATCCGCCGCGCCGCCGGGGGGCGGCGAACGGGAGATCGACGCTTCGACCGTGCGCGACGCGATGCAGCGCCGGGCGACGGGTTATGACAAATCGGGGGACCTGCACTACGATACGATCAGCGCCTTTATCAAATCGGTGCGCGCCAGCGATGCGGACGCGGCGCTCTATTGGCTCGCCCGCATGCTGGACGCCGGCGAGGATCCGCTGTTCGTCGCGCGCCGGCTCGTGATTCTCGCGTCAGAAGACGTCGGCTTGGCGGACTCCACCGGCTTACAGGTCGCCGTGGCGGCGCAACAGGCGGTGCATTTCGTCGGGATGCCCGAAGGCTTTTACGCCCTCGCGCACGCGACGCTTTATCTTGCGACCGCGGCGAAGAGCAACAGCGTTGGAGCGGCCTACGCCGCGGCTATGGCCGACGTGCGGGAAACGCGCAACGAGCCGGTCCCGCTGCACTTACGCAATCCCGTGACGGGGTTCATGCGCCGACTCGGCTACGGAGCGGAGTACCACTACGCGCACGATGATTACGACGTCACGCAAGTCAACTTGCCGGCGAACCTCGCGGGGCGCGAGTATTACCGCCCGGGTAAGTTAGGCGGCGAAGCGGCGATCGCGGCGGCTCGTAAAAAACGGCGGTCCGAGTGATGTACCCGGACCGCCGTTTCCCGTTGCTACTTCTCGGAGCGTGCGTTGGAGCATCGCACGGTCACATCGTAAGACAGTATACTGTGAGACCCCTGTGAATTCAGAAATTTATTTGGACCACGCCGCGACCGCCCCGCTGCGCCGCGAGGTTGGCGATGAGATGCTGCGGGTAGAGTACGATGCTGGATTCAATCCGAGCTCCCTGCACGCGCCGGGCCGGCGAGCGCGCGCGTTGCTGGACGATTGTCGCGACCGCGTCGCGACGCAACTCGGAGCCGCGCGTACCGAGGTCATCTTTACCTCCGGGGGCACGGAGTCCAACAATCATGCGTTGCTCGGGATTGCGGCAAACCTGCCGCGGTCATCGCACATCCTTACGAGCGCGATCGAGCACCATTCGGTGCTTGCTACGCTGGAATACTTAACCGGCGAAGGATTCGAGATAACCCGTCTATCCGTCGGCCGGGGCGGACACGTTGCACCGGAGCGCTTTGCCGAAGCGCTTCGGCCCCACACGCGGTTGGTGTCGCTGATGTACGCCAACAACGAGATCGGCGCGGTTCAGCCGGTTGCGCGCCTCGCGGCCATGGCACGCGCGCGCGGCATCTTTTTCCATTGCGACGCCGTGCAAGCTCCCTGCTGGCTCCCGATACGGGCGGACGACCTCGGCGTTGACGCGCTCTCGCTCTCCGCGCATAAGTTCGCCGGCCCGAAGGGCCTCGGCGTGCTCTACGTTCGTTCGGGCGTTCCGTTGTCTCCGATCCTTCACGGCGGCGGCCAAGAGTCGGGACGCCGCTCCGGTACCGAGAACCTTGGATCCATCGTGGGGGCCGCCCGGGCGCTGGAGTTGGCCTGCGAGGAGCGCCAAACGGCGAGCGCGACGGTGCGCAGCTTGCGGGACTGGCTCGAGGCGCGCCTCCTCGAGGTTACGGACGCACACCGCAACGGGGCCGAGCCCCGCCTGCCCAACGTGATCAACTGCAGCTTCGATGGAATCCAATCGGCCGAGCTCTTGATTGCACTCGACCTGGCGGGGATCGCGGCATCGGCCGGAAGTGCGTGTGCCGCGGGCGCGCTCGAACCCAGCCATGTGCTGGGCGCATTGGAGCTCCCGTTGCGTCGGAGACGCGGAGCAATTCGTCTTTCGCTCGGTCCCCAGACGAGACGCTCCGATGTCGAGCGCGTGGCCGACATCGTGCCTAAAGTCGTCGCCAAACTGCGCGCGCACTCTCCGGCCGCATGAATCACGGCGGTGCGGGGAATGGTTAGAACCGGAGCGAACCGCGCGCGGCTGGGAGGCTGAAGCTTGAACGGTACTCAGTATGGCGGTCTAATTCTCGATGTCTTGGCGGGCATCGGAGCCTTGCTCGTGGGGCTGGGCGTCTTTCTTGGAGGACTCGCACTCGCCAAGACTCTGTCGCGCCTTCGTGAGACGCTCGACGGCGTGGACCGCCAGCTCGAGAGCGTTGGGACGCCGGCGCGCGGCGCGCTGGGCCACGTTGAGGGCGTGACCAAGTCGCTCGAGCATACGGCCGGAACGATTTCTCGGACGGTCGATCTTACGCGAAGCGCCATCGTTCCCTCGATCGTTGACGTCGGAGCGACGCTCAGCGGCGTGACCGCCGGTTTACGGCGCTTGGTTACGGGAAAGAATCGAACCTTCAGGGAGTGACATTACTATGGATAAAGGTAATGGCGGATCCGGCTTCTTGCCAGGCTTTATTATCGGCGCACTGATTGGCGGAGCCGCGGCTATTCTGCTGTCGAAAGAAGAACTGCGCAACCGCGTCGCCGGCACGGCACGCGACGCGGGCAACTTTGCAATGGACGCAACCGGCGACTTACGCGGCAGAGTTACCGACGTGACGTCGCAATGGCAGTCCAGCGTGTCCGACCTTTACGAGCGCGGGCGCAGAGTCGTCGAAAGCGCGCGTTCGAATATTGACGCCGCGGTCAGTGAAGGAAGGGACACGGCGGATCAGACGCGCGACGACCTTCAACGGCAGGCCGAGGAAGGCTAAAAATTGGACATTAAGGTGACGGTACGGCAAGCGCACGGAGATTGTTACGTCGTGGACCTCAGCGGCGAGATCGACGTCTATACGTCACCAAAGGTAAAGGAAGCCATCGGCGAGCTGATCGACCGGGGAGTGTATCATCTCGTCATCAATCTGGAGAAGGTTCGCTATATCGACTCCACCGGTTTGGGAGTCCTGATCGGAGGACTCAAACGAGTGCGCGAGCACGGCGGCTCCGTGAACCTCGTCTGCACGAATCCGCAGATCAAGAAGATCTTCGATATTACGGGCTTGGTAAAGATCTTCGGCATGTTCGAGAGCGAGGACGCGGCCATGAAGGCCTTGGTATGAACCAAGCGGCTGAACGCGTCGTGCCGGAACTGGTGGAACTGCGTGTACCCTGCCGGCCCGAGTGGGTCGCTTTAGCACGCCTTGCCGCCGCGACGGTCGCCAACCGGTTGAATATTACGCTCGAAGAGATTGAAGACGTGAAGCTCGCGGTGGCGGAGGCCTGCACCGCGGTCATTCAGCATAGCGGGCACGGAGCGTTCATAGAGCTGACCTGTGAAGCGCTCTCCGACGCGCTGCGGGTGCGCGTCCACGACAGCGGCCGCCACGGAACGCCGGCCGGCGACGGCGGCCCCGCGATGAGTTTTGACGAGGCCAGAGTGGCGGGTCTCGGGATTTTCTTGATCCGAACGCTAATGGATGAGGTCAGCTATGACGTCCATCCGCAGCTCGGCACCGACCTGCTCATGATCAAGAGGTTGGCCCCGACCCCTTAGTGTTTCGCTAGTGCAACAACGGGAGGAGACACGTCCGGATCGCAAACGGACGCGCCGGCTCTTTGCGCGCTTCATCCGCGCTCGCCGCCGGCACGAAGCCTCTCCGGAGAGCCCCGACCCGGAATATGAGCGTCTGCGCGACGAGCTGGTCGTCGTGCATCTCAATCTGGTTCGATTCTTAGCGGTGCGTTTTGCCAACCGCGGGGAGCCGCTCGACGATCTGGTGCAAGTCGGCACGGTGGGCTTGCTCAAGGCAATCGATCGTTTCGAATTAGAGCGCGGCGTCGAGTTTACGACCTACGCGACGCCCACGATCGTGGGCGAGATCAAGCGCTACTTTCGCGATAAAGGCTGGGCCGTCAAGGTGCCGCGCCGTTTGCAAGAGCTCAATCTGGCCGTCAATCGCGCCAGCGACAAACTTGCGATCGAACTCGGCCGCAGCCCCACGGTATGCGAGTTAGCGACGCATCTGCAGTCCGGCGAAGATGAGATTTTGGAGGCGCAAGAGCTCGGTCAAGCCTACAACCTGCTCTCGCTCGATAGCGAAGTCTCCGGCGAAACCGACAAGAAATCCCAAACGCTGGCCGAAACCGTCGGCGTCTCCGACGCCGGACTCGAACTGCTCGAAGACCGCGCGAACCTCGAGCGCGCCTTCCGCGTGCTGACGGGTCGCGAGCGCGTGATCATCTATTTGCGGTTTTACGAATCCGTTTCTCAAACGGAGATTGCCAAACGCCTGAATGTCTCGCAGATGCACGTTTCGCGACTGCAAGCCAAGGCCTTGGAGAAGCTCCGCGCCGTTCTCGCCGAGTAACGGTTTACTCGAAGCGCTCGTTGAGAGGGCTTGCCGCGGAACGGCGACAAAGAAAACCGCAAGCGTGAAGAGTCAAGAGCTGCGACAGGCGTGGATCGATTTCTTCGCCGGAAAGCACCACAAGGTGCTGCCCGCAGCGAGCCTCGTTCCGCATGAAATGTCGACCACGCTCTTCACCATTGCGGGCATGGAACAGTTCGTGCCGGTCTTTTTGGGCGAGCAGCCGCCGCCCGCACCGCGGGTCGTGACCGTGCAGCGGTGTCTGCGGGTCGCCGGAGCGAAGAGCGACATCGAGAGCGTCGGCCGCACCGGTCGCCACGGCACGTTCCTCGAAATGCTTGGCAACTTCAGCTTCGGCGACTACTACAAGCGCGAGGCGATCGCTTGGGCGTGGGAGTTCCTGACGAAAACGTTACGGCTCGATGCCACGCGGCTCTACGTGACCGTGCATCTCGACGACGAGGAGGCGGCACGAATTTGGACGAGAGACGTCGGCATCGAGCCGGCCCGCGTCACGCGCTTCGACGAAGAGAACTTTTGGACGATGGGCCCGACCGGTCCGTGCGGCCCATCCACTGAGATCTTCTACGATATCGGCGCAGCGCACGCGAGCGGACCGGAAGATACCGGGCCGAACCGCGGCGACCGGTACCTAGAAATTTGGAACATCGTTTTCCAGCAGCACAATCGCACTGCGGACGGTTCCCTGTGTGACCTGCCTCGCAAATCCATCGACACCGGTGCGGGGTTGGAGCGATTGCTCGCAGTGTGCAACGGCGTCGCGTCCATGTACGAAACCGATCTCTTCACGGACCTCGTGCGCGCCCAGCCGTCCATCGGCAGGACATCGCTGGAACCGATAG
>JAFAQW010000155.1 GCA_019245995.1 Vulcanimicrobiota bacterium
GCGTTAGTTGACCGGCGGTTGCCGCACCGCTAACCGTTCGAGGTCCTGTAACGCCACCGTGCTCTTATTGCGGCCGTACGAGAAGTAGAAGATCAGACCCGCCACGAGCCAGATGAGAAAGCCGAGCCACACCAGCGGGAAGAATCCCCAGACGAGCGGGTTGCCCTGCTTGAGGAAGAAGATCAAAAAGAGCGCGGCGATCGCGGAGAGCACCGGAATCACGTAAGGTCCGAAAGGAACGGTGAACCGCCCTTGCATTTCCGGATGCATCTTGCGCAGCCACGGCACCGCGAGCGAAACCAGCACGAATGCGCTGAGCGTTCCCATGTTCGTCAACGAGCCCAGGATCCCGATCGGAAACAACGCTCCGGCGGCCGCAATCAGAATGCCGAACAGTATCTGCGAAATCCATGGCGTGCGCCAGGTGGGGTGAAGTCGTACGAAGACCGGCGGAATGAGCCCGTCGCGCGACATCGCGTAGAAGATGCGCGTTTGGCCGTACATCATCACGAGCAGCACGGTCGTGAGTCCCGCGATCGCACCGAATGAGATGATCACGCCGGCCCATGCGAGGCCGACGCTATCGACGGCAAAGGCCACCGGAAAGTTGACGTTGAGGGTGTAGAAGGGCACCATGCCGTTGAGGATCGCGACGACGATGATGTAGAGCACCGTGCAGATCACGAGGCTCGTAATGATGCCGAACGGCAGGTCGCGCCCGGGATTCTGGGCCTCCTCAGCCGTCGTGGAGACCGCGTCGAAGCCGATGTAGGCAAAGAAGATGAACGCGGCGCCGCCGAACATGCCGGCCAAGCCGAACGGGAAAAAGCCGCCGGCGCCGGCGTTGCCGCCGGGCGGCAGGTGATAGTTGAGGGGATTGATGTGCCCGAGTCCGACGGCGATGAAGAACAGTACGATCGCGACCTTGATCGTCACGATGATCGCATTAACGGTTCCCGATTCTCGTGTGCCCTTGACGAGCAGCGCCGTGATGATGAAGATGATTGCGGCCGCTGGCAAATTTGCGATGCCCGGCGTGGCGTCCCAATGGCTGTGCTGCCACGCCTGCGGCACGTCCCAAATGCGCAGCGTGTGCAAGATGAACGTAAAATAGCCCGACCATCCGACGCTGACCGTCGAGGCACCCAGCGCGTACTCCAACACGAGCGCCCAGCCGACGATCCAGGCCAGCACCTCGCCCATCGTGGCGTAGGTGTAGGTGTAGGCGCTACCGGAGATCGGAATCTTGCTGGACACTTCTGCGTAACAGAGCGCCGCCAGCGCGCTGACGATGCCGGCGACGACGAACGAAAGCGTGAGCGACGGACCCGCGCGAGTTGCCGATGCAACGCCGGTCAGCACGAAGATGCCGGTGCCGATGATGGCGCCGATTCCCATGGCGGTGAGCGCCCAGGGCCCGAGCGAGCGCCTCAGTCCCCCCTCTTGCTCGCTCCCTTCCGCGAGAATTCGAGCGAGAGGCTTGACGCGTTGCATCAACATAGCGACTCCTTACGCAATCTAACGCAGGAAACGAATTGCAAAGGGATACGTGTACGGAAGGCCTTCGGAAGCCCGAATCGTTCCGACGATGATGAAGATGATCGAAAGCAACAAGACGATCAACACGGCCACGCCGATGGCGATCCACGCCGTCGCGATGCTCAAGCCGTAGGCCGTCTGCGCGGCGGCCGATACGGCGTCTGCGCCGCCCGCGGTCGCAACGGTGCCGAGAACGACGGCGCCTCCGACGACCGCAACGATGATGGCCAGAATCGAGATCGTGATCTGAAAGTTGAGCGACGCTCGCGCGTGCTCTCCCACGAACTCGGATTCGTGGCCGCGCAGCAAATAGATGATAAGCGGGCCGACGACGTGACCGAACGGGACGCCTGCGAGCCCTGCGAAAGCGCTCAAGTGTGCCGCCATCGCCCAGTTTCGCTCCAGGCGGCTGATCGGAGTTTGCGCGGCGCTGGTGGGCAGTTGCATGTGGCCTTATTGTGCTATCGAACGAAATGGCCTGCTCGCAAAGGCGCCGAAGCCGCGGCCATGTCGTTCGAAACCGAAGCGACACAGGATGCCGACGTGCTCGTCGTCGGTGGAGGCAACGCAGGGTGCGCGGCGGCGCTTGCCGCCGCTCGGCGCGGAGCGACGACGCTGTTGATCGAGCGCTACGGTTTTCTCGGCGGCACGGCGACGGCCGGCATGGTTGGCCCGTGGATGACGTTTCATTCCGGCGAAGAGCGAATCGTCGGCGGCATCGCACAGGAGATGGTGGAGCGTTTGATGCGCGAAGGCGCCTCGCCGGGTCACGTGCACGATTCCTCGGATTACGTGGCGACGATCACGCCATTCGATCCCGAAGTTCACAAGGCGCTGCTTTTCGAGATGATGCGCGAGGCAAATGTGCGCCTCGTGCTGCATGCATTCTTTCTTCAGGCGCACCTTGACGGCGAGTGCGTGACCGGTGCGGCCTTCGCAACGGCGGGAGGGCATCGAACGTATCGCGCCCGCGTGGTCGTTGACGCGACGGCGGATGCGCTGGTGGCGCATTCCGCCGGGGTTCCGACGCAACAGGGCGACGCACGCGGCCGGGTGCAGCCTGCGACGCTGATCTTTCGGCTGAGTCACGTGGACCTCGATGCTTTGGCCGACTATTTGCGGGAGCATCCGGGCGAAGCGCGCACGTCGCTGGCGCCCAACGAGATCACCGCGGGACGGCTGACCGCCGTCGCCGGCTTGCACGCGCTGTGGCAGCAGGCGCGACAGGACGGCAGCGTGGACGTTCCGCGCGAGCTCGTCTCGTTTTTTGCGTCGCCGTATCCCGACGAAGTGACCGTCAACATGACCCGCGTCGTCAACATCGATCCGCTCGATCCCGACGATCTCACGCGCGCGGAGGTCGAAGCGCGCCTGCAGACGATGCAACTCCTGCGCTTCTTTCGCGAGCGCGTACCAGGTTTCGGCAATGCGCGCATCGCCGCCACCGGCACGCAGATCGGCATCCGCGAGTCGCGGCGCATCGCCGGTCGCTACACCCTCACCGCCGAGGACGTGTTGCAGGCGCGGGCCTTTCCGGACGGCATCGCGCGCAGCGCGTATCCGATCGACCTGCACAATCCTACGGGCAGCGGAACGGCGACCCATCGCCTCCCACCGGGAAGCAGCTACGAGATTCCGTATCGTTGCCTCGTGCCCCGCGACCGCGAGCAGCTGCTCGTAGCAGGGCGCTGCATCTCGACGACGCACGAAGCGCTGGCGTCCACCCGGCTCACGCCAACCGTGATGACGCTAGGGCAGGCGGCCGGCACGGCGGCCGCTCTGGCGTGCGCGGAAAACGTACGCGTCGGCGACCTCGACGGTCGCCGCGTGCGCGCGGCGTTGATCGACGACGGGGCGATTCTGTGAGCGCCGCCCGAGCGTTGGCGCGGCGCTACGGATTACGCGTTCGTTTTGCGGATCTCGGTGATTGGGCCGCATCCCAACTGCGCTCGGAATACGACGCGCGCGCTCGCGAAATCCGGCTCAATCGCCGCGTCGCCGCGGGACTGCGGGGGCGGCAGCTGCGCCGCTTCGTCGAGTTTGCCATTGCGCACGAGCTGTATCACCATCGCCAGTGGATTGGCGACGTTGCGCCGTCGAAGCGCAAAGGGCAGCGCGAAGCGGCGGCGGACGCCTTCGCGCGCGATCGGTTGCGCAACGGATGAGACTTTTCGCGGGCATCGACGGCGGCCAAAGCTCGACCGTGGCGGCGATCGGCGACGAGCGCGGACGCGTCGTGGGGCGCGGGCGCGCCGGCGCTTCAGACGAAGTCGGGCAAGGACCGGAATCGACGCGCATGCACGACGCGTTGCTGGGCGCGCTCAAGGCCGCCTTGCGTGACGGCGCTCTGCCCCCCGAAACAAGGTTCGAGTCGATCGTCGCCGGCGTCAGCGGTTATCAAGGACGCGTCTACGGCAAAGCACCCGTGCTTCCCGCGATGCACGTACGGTTGATGCACGACGCGCCGGTTGCCGCCGCGGGCACGCTCGGCGCCGGCGGCGGCGTCGTTATCGTCGCGGGCACCGGATCGGTGATCTATGCGGTCCACGACGACGGCTCCAGCCGCACGCTGGGCGGTTGGGGTTTCCTCTTCGGCGACGAAGGGAGCGCGTTTGGGATCGCTCGCGATGCGTTGGCCACGCTCATGCGCGCGCAAGACGACGGCGACCAATCCTTCGTGGACGTCGCCGCGCGCGTGCGCGAGCTCTTCGGAACCGCGACGCTGCGCGATCTGGTGCACGCGTTTGCCGCGGGAGAGATAACGCGCGAAGCGATTGCGCAATTCGCCCCCATCGTGTTGGCGTCGCCGCAGTTTGAGGACATGGTCCAGCGGGGCGCAGGGCGGTTAGCCCGGCTGGCGGTGCGCGCGATCCGCGGAGGCGCGCCGGCGCGCGTTGGACTCTGCGGCGGTGTATTCCGCGACGCCGCGTTTCGTCGGCGCGTCGTCGAGGCGATTCACGCGGAGGTTGCGGACGCCGAGGTCGCTCCCGCGCGTTACGAGCCCGAGCTCGGCGCGCTTCTGCTGGCGTATCGCGCCGCCGGCGTCCGGGTGGACGCGCTGCACGTATGAGCCTGCTCGACGAGCTGCGCGGCGGATTGATCGTGTCGGTCCAGGCGTGGCCCGGTTCGGCGCTCGACGACGCCGCGGTCATCGCCGCGATGGCGCGAGCGGCGCAAGACGGCGGCGCCGTCGGCGTCCGCGTCGCGGGCGCGGAGCATCTGCGCGCGGTGCGGCACCGCGTGCAAGTGCCGATCGTGGCGCTGATCAAGCGCCAATATCCCGGCTTCGAGCCGTACATCACGCCCACGCTGCACGAAGTCGCGCAGTGTACGCAGAGCGGCGCGGAAATCGTCGCGTTCGACGCGACGGCGCGTGCTCGGCCCGGCGGCGTAACGACCGCAGAGTTGGTCGCGGCGGTGCGCGGCAGGGGCTGCCTGGCGATGGCGGATTGCGCCACGGCCGAAGAAGGAACGGCCGCGGTCGCCGCCGGCGCAGACATCGTTGCCACGACGCTTTGCGGGTACACGCGACAAACGACGGGCCGGGCTTTGCCCGCCTGCGACGTGGTGGCGCAGCTTCGCGAAACTGGGTCGTTCGTGGTGTGTGAAGGAGGGATCCGGACACCGACCCACGTGGCGGCGGCCTTTGACGCCGGCGCGGATGCGGTCGTCGTCGGAACGGCCATCACGAACGTGGATTGGCTCGTGCGCGAGTTTGCAGGGGCGGCTCGAAAAGGCTCTTAACAGCCCGATTAGTCGGTGCGCCGCAGCGGCGCGCTCACTATACTACGTCTGGGGAGAGAGCGTTGTCGTCCATAGAGCATCAGGTTCAGCCGGTCCGGCTGGGGCGCGGATTTTGGACCGCCACGGCCGTGCTGTCCGTCTTGGCCGTCGCCTCGATCGTCTTTTGGTACGTCTTTCCACTCGAACGCTACCTTCCCGCGGCAATCGTCACGGCGCGTCAGGTCGACACCCTGTTCCGCTTCATGGCGGCCACCGGCAGCGCGCTCTACGTTTTCGTCGCGGGCTACCTGCTCTATTTCGCCATCGCGTTTCGCGCGCGGTCGAGCGACCCGCCCGACGCGATCGGCGTGCAGATCCACGACAATCACAAGCTCGAGTTTTGGTGGACGCTCATCCCGTTGCTCTTCGTCATCTTGTTGTCCATCGTGAGCGTTCGCATTTGGTACGAGATCATGCTCGAGCCGGAAAACGGTCTGGTCGTGGAAGCGATCGGACATCAATTCTACTTCTCGTTCCGCTATCCGCAGATCAACGGCGAGCTGACCGACGAGATGCACCTGCCGCTGAACGAGCCGGTGACGCTCAACCTCACGTCGTCCGACGTCATCCACGGCTTCTGGGTGCCGGCGATGCGGCTCAAGAACGACACCGTTCCGGGACTCGTCACCACGATCCGGTTTACCCCTCGGCTGCCGGGGCGTTACCCGATCATCTGCACGCAGTTCTGCGGCGTTTTGCACGGCACGATGAACAAGCAGCTGTTGGTGATCGAAGACAAGGCGTCGTTCGAGCGCTGGTATCGCGGCTGGCAAACGAAGAACGCGCACGCGAGCAACGCTCTTCCGGCCGCGGGCGGCCAGCCGGTCTCCTTGCAGGGCGGCAATGCGTCCGCCGGCCAAACGCTCTTCGCGCAAAAATGCGCGGCGTGCCACAAGATCGCGCCGTTCGACCAGCGCCTCGTCGGCCCCGGGCTCAAGAACGTGCTGCACGACCAGGCCCACCCCAACCTGGTCGACGGGAAGCCGGCGACGGAGCAAAACGTCGCGGGGATCCTCCAGAACGGCTACACCGGCAGCATGGGTACGATGCCTAATGCGAGCGCCAACGGGCTATCGCAGCAAGACATCGCGAACCTCGTGACCTATTTGAATACCTTGAAGTGAGAGATAGAGCAGCGTAAATGGCAGTAGCAGCAGTACATCCCGGCGGCATCGCCGATCACATCCATCCTGAGCCACAAGGCTTCGTCCGGCGATACGTCTTTTCGCTGGACCACAAAATCATCGGCATCCAGTACCTGATCACGGCGTTCGTCTTCTTCATGTTGGCGGGTTTGTTGGCCGAGGCGATACGCACGCAGCTGCTCAATCCCGGCGGCGGATTCGTCGCGAACGATACGTACAACGAGATCTATAGCGTCCACGGCAGCGCGATGGTGTGGCTCGTCATCATCCCAATGCTCACCGGAGGCTTCGGAAACCTCGTCTTTCCCATCATGATCGGAGCGCGCGACGTCGCCTTCCCTTGGCTGAACATGCTGAGCTTCTGGATCTTTCCCGTCTCGGGACTGATGCTGTTCTCGTCGTTTCTGATGGGCGCGCCCACGGCGGGTTGGATGGAGTATCCGCCGGTGTCGCTGCAGGGCGCCCCCGGAACCTCGATGTGGTGCGCCGCGATCTTCCTGGTCGGCGTCAGCTCTACCATGACGGGGATCAACTTCGTCGTCACGATCCTCAAGATGCGGGCGCCGGGCATGACGTTCACGCGCATGCCGCTGTTCGTCTGGGGACAGTTCGCCACCGCGCCGCTGCTCATGATCGCGACGACCGCGCTCGCTGCGGCCCTTGCCGCACTTTTCATCGAGCGGCAGTTCGGCGTGCCGTTTTACGATCCGACGAAGGGCGGCAGCCCCGTGATGTGGCAGCACATGTTCTGGTTCTACTCGCATCCGGCAGTCTACATCATGATTCTGCCGGCCTTCGGGATCATTTCGGAAGTCATTCCGACTTTCTCACGCAAGCCGATCTTCGGCTATAAGCTCATCGCGTTCTCGTCAATGGCGATCGCGCTCGCCGGATTCATGGTGTGGGCGCACCACATGTTCACGTCGGGCCTCGCGCCGTTCTTGCAAGTGCCGTTCATGGTGCTCACGTACGTGATCGGCGTGCCGACGGGCATCAAGATATTCTCGTGGACGGCGACGATGTGGCAAGGAAAGATTCACCTTTCGACCGCGATGCTGTTCGCGATCGGCTTCATCGGGCTCTTCACGATCGGCGGCATCACCGGAATCTTCCTCGCGGCGATCCCATTCGATCTGCACGTCCACGGCACGTACTTCATCGTGGGGCACATCCATTACGTGCTCGTCGGTGGAAGCTTGATGGCGATTTTCGCCGGCATGTACTACTGGTTCCCGAAGATGTCCGGCCGCCTGATGAACGAGACGCTCGGCAAGCTTCACTTCTGGCTGTTCTTCATCGGGTTCAACGGCACGTTCGTTCCGATGCATTGGCTCGGCATGGAGGGCATGCCCCGCGAGGTGGCGACCTACGACCCGCAGTTCACCTTCTGGAAC
>JAFAQW010000005.1 GCA_019245995.1 Vulcanimicrobiota bacterium
TGTATAATATGTATTTTGGGTTGTACGGCGTCAACATCGCGGTCACCGCAGCGCTGTACCTCATCGGTTCCTCGCACCGAACGAGCCTCGACGAAGCGGCGCGGCTCGACGCCGCGCGACGCGCGGAAGCGAACGGTATCGCCGCGGCAACGGTGTTTGCCTCGATCGCCATCGCCGCATATTTGCCGACGACGGTGTTTTTTTGGGTCGTGCCGTCAAGCATCGGCGTCGGGTTCTTCTTCGCGTGGCTATGGCACGCCGCGCGCAAGTTCGGGCGGCCCACAGCCGCGGCAGAACGATGAACAAAGCCAGGTTCGAGTCGTTTTCCGATGGCGTTTTTGCCTTCGCGATCACGCTGCTGGCGCTTGGATTCGTTCTGCCGGAGACGCGGATTGCAAGCAACGGAGATCTCAGACACGCGCTGCTGGCATTGTGGCCGAACCTGATCGCATACGTGCTGAGTTTTTCGGTGATCGGCATCATGTGGCAAAATCATCACGCGCTCTTTCGATTCGTGCGCGCGGTCGACCGGCGCACGGTATTTTGGAACCTGCTGTTGCTGGCTTCCACGGTGCTGATTCCGTTCGCCACGACCACGCTCGGCTCGTATCCCACGTTCGCGGCCGCCGCGTTCCTCTACGGTGCGGTGCTCTCGGCGTGCGCGACGTTCTATAACCTCATGCTGCTGCACTTGGTGCGCAGCCGGTCGTTCGAGCCCGAAGTAACGCAGTCTACCGTTGACGAGACCGTTCGCGGTTACCGCGTGGGTTGGGTCATTTACGTTTGCGCGATGCTCATCGCGCTACTGCTTCCGCTCGTGAGCTTCGGGCTGTACCTCGTCGTCGTCTTGTATTTCCTCGTCCCGCGGGGCGCCGATGCGGACGTTTCCCTTACCGCTCGGCGGTGGTGAAACCGCTAAGCTGAATGCGCGGCCGTTACAACAGTACGCGTCTGAAATCGCCCAGCAGTTCGGCGACGTAGCGCAAGAAGCGCGCGGCGCCGGCGCCGTCCACGACACGGTGATCGTAGCTGACGCTGATCGGCAGCATCAATCGCGGCTCGAACTCTTCGCCGTTCCAGCTCGGCTTCATCGCCGCGCGCGTCGCGCCGAGAATCGCGACCTCCGGCGCGTTGACGATCTGGGTGAAGGCCGTCCCGCCGATGCCGCCGATGGACGAGATCGTGAACGTGCCGCCCTGCATGTCGCCGAGCGCGAGTTTTCCGGCGCGCGCCTTCGCCGCGAGCTCCGCTGCGGCGCCCGCCACTTCGAACAGACCCTTGGAGTCAGCGTTCTTGATCACGGGGACCATCAAGCCATCGGGCGTGTCGGCCGCAAAGCCGATGTTGTAGTAGCGCTTGTAAACCAGCGAATCGCCGTCGATCGAAGCGTTGAACTCCGAGAAACGCCGTAGCGCCGCAATACTCGCCTTGATCAAGAACGCGAGCAGCGTGAGCTTCGGCCGGTCGGCGGCAGATTTCTCCGCGTTGACTTCGTTGCGGAACGCTTCGAGCGACGAGACGTCCGCTTCGTCGTAGTTGGTGATGTGCGGAATCTGCAGCCAGTTGCGATGCAAATTCGGTCCGGAGATCTTTTGAATGCGCGTGAGCGGTTTTCGTTCGATCTCGCCGTACTGCGCAAAGTCGATCTTCGGCCACGGCGTGACGTCTAAACCTGCGCCGCCCGCTGCTCGCGTGGGCCCGCCGTCGTGCAGCGATCGCTTCACGAAATGCTGCACGTCGTCGCGAGTTACGCGTCCGTTGGGCCCGCTCGGATGCACGCGGTGCAAGTCGACACCGAGTTCGCGCGCGAAGCGGCGAATCGAAGGGCTCGCGTGCACGGCGCCGTTCCCGCTCGGCACGGCAGACGTCTCGCGCGAAGAACCCCTGTCATCCTGAGCCTGAGTCGCCGGAGGCGACGAAGATGTCGAAGGGCCTTTGTCATCCTGAGCCTGAGTCGCCGGAGGCGACGAAGATGTCGAAGGACCCTGAGACACCGAAGGGGCGACCGTTGCAATAACGCTCCCCCGGGAAACCCGATCCCCCACCTTCACCTTCACCGCGCCGA
>JAFAQW010000021.1 GCA_019245995.1 Vulcanimicrobiota bacterium
TCACCCAGGTGACGCGATGACGGTCGAGGAGCGTCGCGCCCGACGCGATATAGGCGAGCGCCGCGAGAACGACTATGAGCAGCGCGATGTCGACGAGGCTCATCAGCGCCTGCATCGGACCCGGGAAGCCGAAACTCTGGTACGCGAGCCAGATCGTCGGGTCAACCCAGATAATGAAGCCGAGCACCGACAAAGCGAGCGCGGTGCCGAAAAACCACGGCCACGCGCGGCTGGGCCGCCCATAGAGACGATGCGCGAAGATCAAGATCATCAGCTGCGCCAGCGGGTAGACCACTTGGATCGCCAGGTCCGATGCGATATTGATCGGCCACGGCGCCAGGTCGAGCGGCGTTTGATTCGTCTTGATCAGCATCAACATCGTGTACAAGTAGAAGGCGAGCGTGATGGGCCGCGGCCGCACAATAAATAACGTGGTCGCCAATGCGAGCGAGAAGAAGAAGCTCAAGGGGATGCCGACGTCGCGAGTGATCTGCGCGCGCGACGACTTGTCTACGGAGCTCGCGGTGAGCGTGGCCTGGAACGGGCGACCATCGCGGAATGCTTGGACCGTGATTTGGCTCTGCGACGGTGCGCCGCCGACGAGGGAAAAGCGCTGCGGCGGGGTGAGCGCCTGTAGATTGATGCGATCGCCCGTCTGCAGGCCGCCGGTATGTCGGGCGCCGCCCGCGACTTCGATTAGGTTCGTGTTTTCCGGAAAGACGATCGGATAGTAGCCGATATGCCACGAGTTGTTTTCCACGACGACAAAGACCAGCACCATGATGACGGTGCCAATCGCGACGACGGCGAGCGACATTCGCTCGCACGTGAAGGCGATGAGCCGTTTCAACGCGGCATTCTTCTACAGGGCCAGCGCAGCAACATTGCGGCGTTCAGCGGAAGTGGACGATGCCGGTGTGGATGTAGTAGACAGCGCCGGCGACTTCGACGCCGCGCGACTCGACCGCCCCGGCGATTACCGTCGACTCGGCGGTCATTGCAAGGACGTTGCGCCGCACGTTTTCGTTCACGGCGTTGGCGAGCCAGTCGCCGGGCACATGGCGCGTCGCTTCTGCGGCGGGCATTATCGCCGTGACGAGGTTTTGGATGTGGCCGGGCTGTGCGATGCCATCTTTCGCGGAGTCGACGGCGGCGGTGACGGCCCCACATTTCGTGTGGCCCAGCACGAGAATCAACTTCGATTTCAACACGGCGACACCGTACTCGATCGAGCCGAGGTTGTCGGCGTTCAGAAAGTTTCCGGCGACGCGGACCACAAAAATGTGCCCTGGGTCTGCGTCGAAGATCGTCTCGACCGGGACGCGAGAATCTGAGCAACCGAGGACGACGGCATAGGGATTTTGACCCTGGGCCAGCTCGAGGACGCGCGCATTTTTGGGCTCGAAGCGTTGCTCGCCGCTGACGAAGCGCGCGTTGCCTTCCTTGAGCCACTTGAGGGCGTCGGCGGCGCTGGCAGGTGCCATAAGGCGGCGCATTCGCCGAAGCGGCGGCAAGAGCCGCCGCAGCGCTTGCATAACCCACCCTGCCTGTGGTAGGCTAACCGACGGCTCCAAAGACCGTGGCTGCCTGAAAGGGCTTAATTCGGCCACCGAGGATGCGCAACGGCGATTCGGCATCGTGACGCGATGTGAATTTACGGCGGCGTCCTCGCAGAGGCGCCGTTTTTGTTTGCACCGAGCGTCATGAAAGCACAAAGCTATGCCAACTGCGCGTAAAGAATCGGCCGTCGCCGAGTTAAGTCAACGCCTTGCCGGCGCGAAGAATCTCTTTCTGACCGACTATGCGGGACTTACCGTCGACGAGATTACGAGACTGCGCGGCGAGTTGCGCAAGGCGGGCGACACGTATTCGGTCGTGAAGAATACGCTCTTTCGCATCGCCGCCGGCGATTTGGCCACGCAGCTCGAATCGTTCTTGGCGGGCCCTACCGGCATCGTGTTTGCCGGCGAAGACCCGGTGGCGCCGGCAAAGGCGCTAAAGACGTTCAGCGACACGGTGAAACGCGTGGCCGTGAAGGCCGCCTATATCGACGGCCGCGTCGTGAACGCCGCGCAGGTTGACGTGCTCGCGAAACTGCCGCCGCGCATCGAACTCGTCGCATCGCTGGTTGGCACGCTGGCGAACCCGCTACGTGGACTGGTGACGGTTCTGTCCGGAAATCAGGGTGGTCTGGTGCGCGTGCTGGAGCGCATCCGCGAACAAAAATCCGGCGCTGCCGCCGCTTAATTCTCGTACGTTATTGTAAAGGAAACTAAAAGTCATGGCAATTGCCGAACTGATCGAACAAATCGATAAACTCACCGTATTGGAACTGGCCGACCTCGTGAAGCAACTAGAGGAAAAATACGGGGTCTCCGCCGCCGCGCCCGTGGCGATGATGGCCGCCGCGCCGGGCGGCGCCGCTGCCGCGCCGGAAGCCGAGAAGACCGAGTTCGACGTGATTCTGTCGGAAATCGGGCCGGAGAAGATCAAGGTGATCAAGGCCGTTCGCGAGCTCACGAGCCTCGGTCTCACCGAAGCGAAAGCCTTTGTGGAGAGCGCGCCCAAGGCCGTCAAAGAAGGCGTTACTAAAGACGAAGCCG
>JAFAQW010000154.1 GCA_019245995.1 Vulcanimicrobiota bacterium
ATAGCAAGGACCCACGCTTCATCGCAGTGGCATTTTGCCTTTTTCAAGTGCCTGCGTCGGTGTCGTACGGCACGCTCGCCGCGATGTTCAGCGAACTCTTCGGCGCCAACGTCCGCTACAGCGGCGCATCGCTCGGCTATCAGGGCGCGGCGATCTTTGCGGGCGGCCTGGCGCCGTTCGTCGCCACGCTCTTGCTGGGGCTTTCGCGCGGCGGATCGTGGGTGCTCGCGGCATATCTGATGGGAATGGCCGCTATCTCGTTGGTATCGACCTACCTGCTTCCGCGGCCGCGCGAATCGAATTTGCTTAGTTCGAAAACTTACGAGGTGCGAGCTGGTCGGCCGGGATGACGCCGAGCCGTCCCCGCCGGAAGTCATCCAGCGTCGCAACGATCTCCTCGCGCGTGTTCATCACAAAGGGCCCGTAGTGCGCGATCGGTTCGCGTATCGGAACGCCGCCGAGCAGCAGCACGTCGAGCGCCGTTGCGTCGCCGCCCGGAACGTCGGCCGCGCGCAAGACGACGTGATCGCCCCTACCGAAGACAACGAGGTCGTGCTCCGCGATTGGGCGATTGTCCGCGCCGGCAAAGCCGCTGCCGGTGAGCACGTACGCTAACGCGGTGAAGGCTGGATTCCACGGAACCTTCGCTTGCGCGCCTGGGCTGATCGTCGCATGCAGGTACGTGATGGGCGTGTGGGTGACGCCGGGGCCGTCGAACGGTCCCACGCTGCCCGCGATGACGCGGAGCAACGACGCGCCGTCGGGCGTCGTAACGAGTTGGAGCTTGTCGCCCACGATCGGCTGGTAGCGCGGCGGCGTACGCTTCAGCGATGCGGGAAGGTTCACCCACAGTTGCACGATGTGCATCGGGCCGCCGCGACGGAACATCCGTTCCGTCGGCAACTCGTCGTGGAGGATCCCGCCGCCGGCGGTCATCCATTGTGTGTCGCCTTCTCGAATGACGCCGCCGCCGCCGTTCGTATCGTGGTGCGACAACTCGCCGTCGATCACGTACGTGACCGTTTCGAAACCGCGGTGCGGATGCCACGGCGCGCCGAGAGCCTCTTGCGGGCCGTAGTTCGTCGGTCCGCCCTGGTCGAGCAGCAAGAACGGATCCGCTTCCTCCATCGAAAGCTCGCCCGGAAACGGCCGCCAGATCTCAAAGCCCGCGCCCTCACGCTGGTGGCGGGCGGGGACGATCGCGCGGACGGCTCGCGGCGCGGCATCGCGGCCGATCGGCGCGAGGCGCGGAAGAACCAATGGATTATCGACGGTTATTGCTGGCATGATTCAATTGTCTCCACTCGCTTTAACACGGACGGGGTTGCGGCTGTGGCAGTGGAGCGTTATTGGTCGCCCGAGGGCTCCAGCGATCCGTACTCGGACGCATAGTACGTATCGCGCAGAAAGCCCAGCTGCAGGTCCCGGGGGATCGGGCTGCCGTCCCCACGGTAGATCGTGACGCTCTTGATTTGAAGGCGGTACGCCGCGAGGCGCGCGTTCTTCCAGTCCGATACCTTCCAACGCTGCGGCGCCATCACCGGATAGTCGTACGGCGCCAGGGCGGGCCGTTTCCCACCGAATAGTTCGAATCTCACCCGAAAACCCTCGCGCTCGAATATCGCCTTTTCCACTTGGGCCTGCGTAGCCATAGAACGTCGCTCGGTTTCACAAATTTAGCGGCCGATGCCTTGCAACCGCCCCGTCTTCGAAGCAGGGCGCCGTAGATAAGACGTTGATGAGAATCAATTTCCTCGGTAGCCACGGCGCAAGGCAAGACGAACGGAGGCGGCATGGAGTACAAGCCCCTGGGCTTCGCGCTCGTCGCGCTCGCGATCGTCCTAATTCTCTTTGACGTATTTTTCCGCTATCGATTCATCGTGGCCGGCGAGCGGATCTGGCGGATCGACCGCGTCACCGACAAGGCGTGCATCGTGGCGCTTGGCGACGCGCTCTGTTCCGCTTTGCCTTCGGCGACGCAGCCCACCGTTCGCGTTCGAGCGACGAGGAATCCCTATCTCTCCTCCCCGACGCCCGAACCGAACCCGCGCTAAGACGCCACGCCGTTGTGCACGCGGAATAATCCGTCGGGATCGTAGCGTTCTTTGATGGCGGCAAGCCGCGCGTAGTTTTCGCCCCAATACGCCTGTTGCCAATTCCGTTCGAAGTAGTTGCTCTCCGAAACGTAGGCTCCGCCGGCGGGAGCGACGGCGCGAAGCTGCTCCATGCAGCGATGGATCGCCGCGGCGCTGTTGCGCGCCGCCGCGACGTCGGGCTCGTGGCCGCGCACGCCGGGATAACTCGGGCCTTGCGCGTCCCCGCAGATTGCGAGCGCAAACGAGTCGAGAACGATGGGGTTGGTAGCGGTGTGCGTGACCGCCGCCTTGACGCCCGACGGCGCGCCCGCGATCCCTTTGTTGAAGTGGAGCGCGAAATCGAACTGGCGCGACGCGGAAAAAAGCGCGTCCGTCAATCGCTCTTGCGCGCCGTCGTCCGTTAGCAGCGACTGTGGCAACCACAACGACTCGTACCCGTAGAGATACTGACCGACCTGATCCCTGTCGCCGGACCACCACCAGTCGGCATCTCGTCCCGGCCGAGGATCGACGGCGATCGCGTCCGGCGCCGCCGTGCGCCAAAACTGCTCGTCCCACCAACGGCGTGCCGGAACCGCTGCGAAGATCGGCTCGCGCAGCGGCGTAACGCCGGAGTCGGCGCGAGCGATCCAGGCGACGAACGGTTGCCACGCGGCTTTGACCGCCGTTTGGTCCATTCCCGAGGACACCATGTTGACCGCCAGGCGGTTGTGCGGACCGAACGAGACCGACTCGCCCCAGCGCTCGTTGAACAGACGCGAGGCATAGACGGCGACGAAACGGCGCA
>JAFAQW010000241.1 GCA_019245995.1 Vulcanimicrobiota bacterium
AGCTCGATGCTGCGCGGAGCAAGCAGCATCGCGACGCGCGACTTGTCGATCATCATGCGGGGTGCGGCGTCACGCACGCCAGCAGCGCGTCACGAATCGGCTCCGGCAGCGCCCGGCTCTTCTTCGTTTCGGCGTCGATCGCGGCGACGACGAAAGTGAGCAGGGCCCCCGCTTCCCCGGTTCCCTCGTTGAACAGAACGGTCTGCCACCGGATGCTTGAGCCGCCCACGCGGACGATGTGGGTGCGCATGCGCAGCCAATCGTTCATCAGCGCGGGCGCGTAGTATTCGGCCTCCACGCGCACTCGCGGCAGCCAAAAGCCGTATTCGGTAAACACGCGATCGTAGGGGAACCCGAGGTCCGAGAACATCCGCATCTCCGCATACTCCGCGAATCTCGGGTATGCGGCAAAGTACATGATGCCTGCGATGTCCACGTCGGCCCACTGGACCTGCAAGCGGCTCTCGAACGTTCGCGCCCCTGGAGGCAGCGCGTCTCGAAAGCGCGTCAACGAGCGTGCGCCATTGCCGCGTGCGCGTAGCGCGCGAGCGGGTCCACTTCGACGTTGACGTGACTTCCGGGAAGCCGCGCTCCCAGCGTCGTGCGGGCGAGCGTCTCCGGAATGAGCGCTACCTCGAACCAGACGGGCTGCGCGGACGCGACGGTCAGGCTGACGCCGTCGAGCGCGACGAAGCCTTTGGTCACGATCATCGGCGAGAGCCACGCGGGCGTCTGGACGCGCAACCGCTCGCCGTTGCCTTCGCGCGTCCGCAAGAGCACGCGCGCCGCACCGTCGACGTGTCCGAACACGAAGTGGCCGCCGAGCCGCTCGCCGAGCCGCAGCGCGTATTCGACGTTGACCAGCTCTCCCGCGTTGCGCTCGGCCAGCGCGCTGCACGCGAGCGTTTCTGGAATCACGTCGAACGAGATCTTTTCGCCGGCTACGTCCGTGGCCGTCAAGCAGACGCCGTCGATGGCGATCGAGTCTTTGGGTTGCGGGTTTTCTCGTTGCACGCCCTCGCAGCGAACGGCGAGCCGAGCACCGCCCTCGGGTTGAGGGTCCAACGAAAGCAGCTTGCCGCGATAGGCGACGATGCCGCTAAACACGCACGGCGCCGCTCAGCATGACGTCTTCTCCGATGCGCTCGACGCGATCGAAGCGCAGCGTGGGCTCGAGCGCCGCGAGATCGCGGCCGCTGAGCACGGGAACGGCCGCGTCGTTGGCGAGCAGACGCGGCGCGATCGCCCAGTAGAAACGGTCCACTAAACCGGACGCGATGAGGGACGCGGCGAGGCGAGGGCCCCCCTCGCAGAGCACGCTGCAGATCTCGCGAGCCCGCAACGCTCGCATCGCGGCGTTCAAATTGAGCGTCGGGTCCCCTTGGGCGCCGACGTACAGCACGTCCGCGACACGCTCTAACCCGCGATGGGCCTCCCGAGCCCCCGCCGGCGCGAGCACGATCGTCGTGGCATAGCCCGGCTCTCCGGCGAAGACGCGGCGATCGGGAGGAAGCGTCTCCGACTGAACGGCGACGATGCGATGGTATGGCCGCGAGCGCCGGCGGGCAGGACGCACCGTGAGCTCCGGATCGTCGATGCGAATCGTTCCCGCGCCTACGAGCACGGCGTCGTACGACGCGCGCAGTTCGCGGACCAATTGCCGTTCGCGCTGCGAGCTCAGCGGCTCGTGCACGTCCGGCCGGCGCGCCACACTGCCGTCCAACGACATGGCCATCTTGAGTCCGAGGTACGGGCGTTGCGCGTTCGCCGCAATCGCAAACGGTTCGATGAGCTCGTGCGCGGCGGCGTCGTCCGCCACGATCACCTCGACGTTGTTTTTTCGCAATGAGCCGGCGCCGCCATGGCCGGCAGGATCGTGCGCGCCGGCGACGACCCGAGCGATTCCCGCCGCGATCACGGCGTCCACGCAGGGCGGCGTACGCCCGACGTGTCCGCACGGCTCCAACGACACGTACAGCGTGCCCCCGCGCGCCGAGCTGCCGGCCGCGTCGAGCGCGCTGCGCTCCGCATGCGCGTCGCCCGCACGCTGATGATAGCCCTCGCCGGCGACGCGTCCGCCGGCGACGACGAGCGCGCCGACCGGCGGGTTGGGGGCGGTATTGCCGATGCCGCGCCGGGCGAGCTCGTAGGCCCGCGCGAGGAAGAGCCGATCGAGCGGGGTCAGGGGGCGGGCAAGGGTGTCCACGGCCCGCCGCACTTCGTCGCGGCATCGGAGCCGCCCGCTTCCGGCAGGGCGACCGCCGCGACGATAGCGTCGTCCACGACGGCACCGGCGGTTCGCAGCGCGGCGGCGCAATCGCGTAACGTGGCGCCCGTCGTGCAAACGTCATCGAACAGCACGACACGCGCGCCGGCGACCGCCTCTGCAACGCAACCAAAGCGTCCTCGCGCGGCGAGCCGCTCCGGCCGCGAACGCCCGCGTTGCGCATCGTCGCGGCGCAGATAGAGCGGCGTTTCGACGGCCGCTCCCGCGACAATCGCGGCGGCCCGCGCAATCAGCGCGACGCCGTCGATGCCGCGAACCCTGCGCCGCAGAGCGGACGTCGGGACCGGTATCAGCAGCGAACCCCGCGCGATCAGGGGAGCGACGATCCTTCCGAGACGCTCGGCGACGTCACGCCGCCCGTCTTTCACCGCCAAGATGGCGGCCCTTACCCCGCCGGTATATCGGCCCGGCGCGCGTACGGTCAATCCGGGAATGCGAACGGTGATCGGCTCGGCCGGCGGCGTGCACGCGCGGCACAAACCGCTGCCGATTGCGTTACAGGCCGCGCATTGAGGCGGGAAGACGACGTCGAGGAGCGAGTTCCATCTCACACCGCTCCATCACGAGCCTAGCCGTCGGCGACAAGGACGTTCTCTAACGTCGTTTCCGGCGCAACAAAGTATCGCGTGCCGACGACGGTATCGCGCAGCTCCGCGCGCGCACCGACGGTCGCCGCGCGCCAGACGATTGCGCGTTCCAACCGCGCGCCATCCTCGACGTTTACGCCCTCGTCGAGTATGCAGGGGCCTTCGATCCACACGCCGTCACCGACGCGCACCTGCGGCCCCAGCCGCACCGGGCCGCTGATGCGCACGCGCTCGCCGAGCCGCGCCGACGGATCGATGCCGTTCGCATTCGTTTGCGGAATCTGCACGACGCCCCGCACGACGTCGTAACTCGCGCGGCGATACTCTTTCGGCGTTCCGATGTCGGACCAGTACGCCCCTTGGGCGCCGAAGCCGTAGAAGCGTTCGCCCGCGGCTTGCAGCGACGGGAAGACCTGGTTGCCGAAATCGTAAAACCGGCGCGACGGAATGTGGCGAAAGATTTCCGGCGAGAACACGTAGACGCCGGTGTTGGCGAGACGGCTGCGTTCGGTACCCTTGGCGGGCTTCTCTTGAAAGCCCACGATCTTGCTCTCGCGATCCAAGACGACGACGCCGTATTGATCCACTTCCTCGCATTCGACGAGCGCGATCGTCGCGACGGCGCGCCGCTCACGGTGAAAGTCGAGCAGTGCGTCGAGCCGCATGTCGGTGACCTCATCGCAACCGATCACGACGAAGGGCTCGTCGTCGAAGAACGACTCGATCTTCTTCACCCCGCCCGCGCTGCCCAACAACTCGGGCTCGTACGAATAGTGCAGCTTCACGCCGAACTCCGAACCGTCGCCGAGCGCGGCAACGATCGCGTCGGCGAGATAGTGAACGTTGATCGCCACCTCGTCGAAACCGTAGGCCTTCAGGTACCGCAGCAAGTGCACGGCGTTGGGAACCCCGGCCACGGGAACTAACGGCTTCGGAACGAGTTTGGTGAGCGGATAGAGGCGCGTCGAAAGACCGCCGGCTAAAATCATCGCCTTCATGAGGCTGCGGCCTTCTTCTGCCGGCGGCCTGGACGAAACTCGTCGAGCACGACGAGCCACACGAAGCGCGGGAGCGCGAGCTGGCGCCGCCAGCGCCACGGCTCACGCACCAAGCGATAGAGCCACTCCAAGCCCAGACGGCAAATCAGTCGCGGCGCGCGCGGGATGCGCTCCGCGATCACATCAAACGAGCCTCCGACGCCGATGCCCACGCAGCGAGTCTGTGCGAGATGCTCGGCCAGCCAGAACTCTTGGCGAGGGAAGCCCATGCCGGCGAAGAGGAGCCGCGCGCCACTGTGCGCGATCGCCGCGGCGATCTCGGGCGATGCTTCGTCGCGAAAGTAGCCGTCCCGCGCGCCCGCCACGCGCAGGTTGGGAAACTTGGCCTGAAGCGAGGCCGCCGCGGCCGCCGCCACGTCGCGTGCGCCGCCTAAAAAATAGACCGGCAGACCGCGCGCCGCCGCACCGGCGCAGAGACGCTCGACCAACTCCACTCCCGTCACGCGCTCGGCCAGTCGAACGCCGCGCCGCCGCGCGACGGCAAGGACGCCGACCGTATCGCACAGTGAGAGCGCCGCCGCATTGACGATAGCTCGGAAACGGGTGTCGCGCTGCGCGTACACGACCATCTCGGTGCCCAACGTCACGACCTGCGCCGCGCGACCTTCTTGCGCGAACGCTACAATGCGCGCCGTCGCTTCGTCCGCATCGATGGCGTCGACGCGGCAACCCAGAATTTCAAGCGCCGTCATCGCCGCTGCGCGGTTGCGGGAAGATACGGATAGAGTAACGGGCGCAGGCGGTTCGCGACGTCCTGCGGGATCTCGTCGAGCGGCAGACGGCAAGGTCCGACCTCGAAGCCCAGTTGCGTCAAGGCCCATTTTATCGGGATCGGACTCGTCGTCGCGAACAGCGCCTCCATCAGCGGCAGCAGCGAGGCGTGGATCTGCGCCGCCTCCTGCACTCTGCCGTCCCGATACGCGTCGAGTATCTGCCGGAACTCGCGCGAACAGAGGTGCGAGGCGACGCCCACGACGCCGTCCGCACCCAGCGCCAAACACGGCAAGAAGAGATGATCGTCGCCGGACCAGACGATAAAGCCGGGATTGCGATCGCGCAAAATGATGGCGATCTGCTTGAGATCCCCGCTGGACTCTTTGACGCCGCAAACGTTGGGATGGCGGCGCGCCAACTCGAGCAGCGTCTCCGGCAACAGATTCGCCGCGGTGCGCCCCGGAATGTTGTAGATGACGATCGGCAGGGCCGTGGCGTCGGCCAGCGCGCCGAAATGCGCGAGCATTCCCCGCTGCGTCGGTTTGTTATAGTACGGAACGACGGCTAAGATCGCGTCCGCGCCCGCAGCGCCGGCCGCCTTCACCAGCCCGACCGACTCGCGCGTCGAGCTCGTTCCGGCATTGGCGATCACGGTCGCGCCATTGCCGACCGCTTCTTTCACGCTTTCCCAGAGCGCGACGCGCTCGGCCGCATCGAGCGTCTGCCCTTCGCCGGTCGAGCCTGCGATCACGAGTCCGTCGTTGCCGCGGTCCACCAACCAGCGCGCCAGCCGTCGCGCCTCCGCATGATTGACCGCGCCGGCATCGTCGAACGGCGTGACCATCGCGGTGACGATCGCGCCCAGGCGTTGCGTCATGCCGTTGGCTCTTCCGTATCGAGCGCAAACTCCTCGTGCACGGCCCGCTCCGCGAGCGTCACGTCGCTCTGGGGCACGAGGATCGAAACCGTGATGTTGCTGTCGGTACAGTGGATGATCTCGACGTTCGCGCGCGAGAGCGCGTCCACGATGCGATGCACGACGCCCGGACGGCCGCGCATTCCGCTCCCGACGATCGAGAGCTTGGAGCAACCTTCGCGCACCCGAACCGCGAGGTTCAAGCCTGCCAGCAGCCGGCGCATCTCGCCGGCGCGATCGCCTTCGACGACGAACGTGACGCCGGACTGATTGATCGTCACTTGATCGAGGGAGATGCCCGCGGCCGCGATTCGCGCGAACATGTCGATTTCGGTTTGCATGCGGCGGATGGGCGATTCGATGTCGCCGCGAATGACCCGCAGCCACGTGACGCGGCCGGTCGCCGTGACGCCGGTGACGGCGCGATCGTGCTCCACCGCCGCGTCCACGACGGTTCCCCGATTCGAGTCGAGCCCTTTGAGCGAGTACCCGGTGCCGGTCCGGTCCGCGTAGGCCGCGGCTTTGTCGTGCATCACGCCGGCGCCGTGGTCGGCGAGCTCGCTCATCTCCGCCAACGAGATGCGCGCAATGGTGCGCGCCTCTGCAACGCGGCGCGGATCGGCGGTCATGACGCCGCTGACGTCGGTGTAGATATCCACTCGTTGCGCCCCCAGCGCGTGTCCGATGGCAACGGCCGACAGATCGGTGCCGCCTCGCCCCAGGGTGGTGACGGTCCCGTCCACCGTCGCGCCTTGAAAGCCCGCGACGACGGCGACCGCACCGCGCTCGAGCGCTTCCACGAGCGCGCGCGGCTCGACGCGAACGATCGTTGCGTCGCCATGGCACTCGTCGGTCACGATGCCCGCCTGCGCCCCGGAGAACGCGCGCGCTTCAATTCCGGCGGCGCTGAGCTCGCTCGCAAATACCGACGCCGCGATCAGCTCGCCGGCTGCCAGCAGCATGTCGGTGTTGGCGTTCGGCGCGCTGCCGGACGCGAGGCTTAACAACGTGTCGGTCGAGTAGGGATCCGGAAGACGGCCGAACGCCGACACCACCGCAACGGTTGCGAATCCGTCATCACGCGCTTCGCGTACGCGAGTCGCCGCCAGTTTTCGTTGCGCGCTCGTCGCGAGCGACGTGCCGCCGAACTTCAGCACGGCCACCATTTGGCGTTGCACAGGGCGTGAGAGTACGTTCAGGCTGCGAGATACCCCTTGGCTAACAACAGCTCGAGAATTTGCACCGCGGTCGTCGCGGCACCAGTGCGTAGCTGGTCGCCGACGACCCACATCGCGAAGGAGCGGGACGCTTCGCTCGCGTCCTGCGCACGCAGTCGCGCGACGTGCACCACGTCGCTGCCTTCCACTTCCCGCGGCGTCACGATCCCGCCGTCGTGGAACGTCACGCCGCTCGTCGCGCCCAAAGCGCCCGCGAGGCGAGGCCGCGTCGTGGTATCGCGCGTTTCGAACGTAACGGCCTCGCCGTGCGCCGTGCGCACCGGCACGCGCACGGCCGTCGCATTCACCGTCAGCTCGGGCAGTCCGAGCAGCTTTCGCGTTTCGTCGCGCACCTTGCGCTCCTCCGTGCTCCATCCCGAGGAGTCGATCTCGCCGACCTGCGGAATCACGTTGCGCCCCAACACGCGCGGAAAGACGCGCGCCGGCGGCTCGGCGAGTTCGTCGAGCGATGCCCGTTCCTGCGCCTCGAGTTCCTGGAGGCCGGCGCGCCCCGCCCCGCTCGCGGCTTGATACGTCGCCACGGTCACCGACGTCAGTCCCGCCGCGTCACGGATCGGGCGCAGCGCTGTCGCGAGAATGATCGCCGTGCAGTTTGCGACGGGAAATAAACGATCCCGAGCGGTCACGGCGTCGCCGTTGACGTCTGGGATAATCAGTGGTACTCCGTGCCGCAGGCGAAATGCCGAACTGTTGTCGATGACGAACGCGCCGCGCTCCACCAGTGCCGGCGCGTAGAGCTCGCTCGCGTCTTCGCCGCTCGCGAAGAACACGACGTCGGCGTCGTGCAACTCCTGCTCGCACGCCTCGCGCACCGGCAGGCTCTCGCCGCGAAAGCGCACGGCGGCGTGTTGCGATCGGGATGCCAGCGGCCGCAGCGTCGCGATCGGGAGGTTGCGTTCTTCCAGCACGCGCACGATCGTCTCACCCACGGCGCCCGTCGCGCCGACGACTGCCACGTCCATACGATCAGCCGGGCCCTTCGGCGGCGTCGAGCACGCAATCCAAGCCGATTGCGAGCCCGCGACGTTGCACCACCGCGCGCAGCGCCGCGCGCATTCCCGCCACGAACGATTCGCGTGTGAAGGAATCGTGGGCGATCGTCAACAGCTCGCCGGTTCCGCCGAACAGCACCCGTTGATGCGCGAGCAGGCCGGGGAGTCGAACGCTGTGCACGGCCGGCGACTGTCCCGCGGCGCGTTCGATCAGCGCGGCAGTCTCCTTGGCGGTCCCAGAGGGCCGGTCTTTTTTGCTCGCGTGGTGCAGCTCGACGATCTCGGCGTCTTTGAAGTAGCGCGCCGCCGTCTCCGCAAAGCGCATCATCAGCGCCGCGCCGATGGAAAAGTTCGGCACAAGCAGCGCGCCGACGTCTCGTTTTCGCGCGGCTCGGTCGAGCGCCGCGCGCTGTTCCTCGCTCCAACCGCTCGCCCCGACGACGGTTGGCAAACCGCGTTCAACGGCCGCCATGGAGATCGCGAAGCTTCCCGGCTGTGTCGTGAGGTCGAGCAAGGCGTCGGGTTTTCGCGCGATCACGTCGTCGAGGGAGGCGACGACGCCGCTTTGCGGGTCTGCGCGGCGCGCCAGGCCGCAGCAATATTCATCGGTGCGTTGCAACGCCGCGCGCGCAACC
>JAFAQW010000245.1 GCA_019245995.1 Vulcanimicrobiota bacterium
CGTTGCGCGCCTACCGCGCCCAACTCGATAAGGAAACGTCCGCCGCGATCGCGTCCCGCGTAGGGGCGATCACGACCCAGACCCGCGCGAAGCTCGAGGAGCACCGCAACGCCGTCACCTCTCAACTGCGCAGTCTGGCTCCGCCGCCCGCCGCCAATCTTCCCGCCAACGTGCAGG
Source organism: Vulcanimicrobiota bacterium (assembly GCA_019245995.1). GTDB lineage: Bacteria > Vulcanimicrobiota > Vulcanimicrobiia > Vulcanimicrobiales > Vulcanimicrobiaceae > Cybelea. The sequence goes on from JAFAQW010000245.1 coordinate 178, forward strand.
CGCAACTGGCGCAGATTCATCGCCGATTCGTCGGTCAATTCCAGGCCGATGCGAACAAGACCATCGCGCAGTACCAAGCGACGAAAAGCGACCTGGACCGTCAGTTTGCCGCCCTTCACGGCGCGGACGTCGGGGCGACGGGGGCCGCCGCCAAGGAGCTCGGTTCGTTGCAAAAGCGGCGCGCCGACCTCTACCAGCAAATCGTCGGGCAAGTCGAGCGGGATGCAGCGCGCATCGCCAAGGAGCGAGGATTCAGCATCGTGTTCGTCAATATTCGGGCTGCCGCGGGAGGATACGACCTGACCAATCAAGTCATCACCGATATAGAAGGTCAGCACGAGTGAAAATCTATAGAGTTGCCTTTTGCGTCTGTCTCGCAACGGCGCCCGCCTGCGCGCCGCATAGCCCCGTCGGCTTGGTCGACGTTCAACGCATCGTCTCCAATTGGCCGGAGTACCAGGGCTATCAGAACCAATTGTTGCGCGACGAGCGCTCGATTTCGTCGCGCCGAGAGAGCGCTTCCAGGAAGCAGCGCGAAGCGGCCGACCTTCAGAGAAAATACTCGCAGATCACCGACCAACTTTCGCAACAAATCCGAACCGCCGCCGGCAAGATCGCCGAACAGCGGCAACTGAAGCTCGTTCTGACGCGCGAAGGGATCGGATTCGGCGGAGTGGACATCACGCCCGACGTCGAGAAGGCGCTGAACATCACGGAGAAGAGTTCGCCGGCGCCCGGAACGTAGCGCCTCGCGTATGCTGGGAACGCTCGCGGAGATCGCGGCGCTCGTGCAGGGCCGAGTAATCGGCGACGGCGACGTCCTTATCGACGGAGTCAGCGCCGTAGAAGACGCGACGCCCGGTACGCTGACGTTCGCAACGACGGAGAGCTTCGTGACGGCGGCATCCGCGGGAAATGCCGCGGCTGTCCTGCTCGAAGAGCGACTCGCGCCATCCAACCCTTTGAAACCGCTGCTGGTCGTATCCGACGCCCGCCTGGCCCTCGCGACGCTGCTGGAGAGGATCATGCCGGCGAGGCCACGCGGTCCTTTCCGTCACCCCAGCGCCGTCATCGAGTCCGCCGACGGGTTGGCGCCCGACGTGTACGTGGGCGCGCACGCGTACGTCGGGCGCGGCGTGCGAATCGGGGCGGGCAGCGCGATCGGCGAGCAGGCGTACATCGGCGAAGGTGTCGCGATTGGCGAGGGTGTTTTGATTCATCCAGCAGCGCGCGTTATGGCGCGCTGCCGGATAGGTAACGGGGTAGTGCTGCACGCCGGTTGCGTGATCGGCAGCGACGGCTTCGGTTGGGCCTTCGCCGAGGGGCGCGCGAAACGCATTCCGCAAGTGGGCAATGTCGATTTAGAAGACGACGTCGAGATCGGCGCCAACGCCTGCATCGATCGCGCGCAAACGGGTAGCACGAGGATCGGCGCCGGCACGAAGATCGACAATCTCGTTCAGGTCGGACATAACTGCCGCATCGGTCGGCATTGCGTCATCGCAGCCTTGACCGGTCTGGCAGGTTCCACGATTATCGGGGATTACGTCCGAGTCGCGGGCCAAGCCGGTTTTCGCGGACACCTCAAAGTAGGCTCGCGCGTGACGATCGCCGGCCATGCCGGCGTCTGGGGCGACATTGCGGACGACACGACCGTCTCAGGAAATCCGGCGCGTAACCATCGCGACGAACTCCGTCAACAGGTCATGATTCGCAAGTTGCCAAAGCTGTTCGAGCGTGTCGAGGCACTCGAACGCTCGCGCTCGGAATAAAAATAAAACGCCATGATGCAAACGACGCTCCGCCGCGAACTGCATTTTGAGGGAGTGGGTTTGCACACGGGTGCGGCGTGTGCCGCCTGGGTGGAGCCGGCACCGCCGAACCTGGGACTTCGTTTTCTAGTGGACGGCACTGAGATTCCGGCGACCGCCGACTACGTCGTGGACACGCGGCGCGCGACCGTCATCGGATGCGATGGCGTCAGCGTATCCACGACGGAACACTTGCTATCCGCCCTCTTTGCGATGGGAGTCTGTAACGCGCGAATTCGTCTGGAAGGCCCCGAGGTTCCGGCCCTAGACGGAAGCGCCGCGCAGTTCGTCGGCGCGATCCTGGAAGCGGGGACCGTGGAACAGACGGCGGTTCGCGACGCCTTCGAACTCGAAGCGCCGTGCGTGATCGAGCGCGGCGACCGAATGGTTCTCGCCTTTCCGGCCGCCGATTTCCGCGTTCGCTTCGTGGCCGATTTTCCCCATCCCATCGGCACGCAGTACCTCGACGTCGAGATCACTCCGCAGCGATATGTGGAAGAAATCGCGCCGGCGCGAACGTTCGCCTATCTTCATGAGATCGAGGCGTTGCGTGCCGACGGCCTAGCGCGCGGCGGATCGCTCGACAACGCGCTCGTATTCGCGCCGGCCGGACCGATGCAGCCGTTGCGTTGGCCGGACGAGGCAGTACGTCACAAGGTGCTCGATCTGATCGGCGACCTTGCGCTCCTCGGGGCCTGGCCGCGCTGCGAGGTCGTCGCCATCAAGAGCGGACACTCGTTGCACGCATCGTTGACGCAAGCGCTCCGCGCATCGGCGCGCGCACCGCACGCCGGATAGGAGAGACCGAACGTGGCCGAACACGACATCCGCGCAATCTTCGAGGTGTTGCCGCACCGCTATCCGATGCTGCTTGTCGATCGCATCGTGGAATTCGAGCACATGGTCCGCGCGCGCGGCTACAAAAACATCACGTATAACGAGCAAATCTTCACGGGACACTTCCCAGACAACCCGGTTTTGCCCGGCGTCTACATGATCGAGGCGCTGGCCCAGCTCGGGGGAGCGATGATCTTAGAGCCGGGCGAGTTTTCGCGCAAGACGCCGTACCTCGCGGGAATCGATAAGGCAAAGTTTCGCCGGCCGGTAATACCGGGGGACAGGCTCGACATGGAAGTGCGAATGCTTCGTCATAAACGCAACATCGGCTGGGTGAGCGCCCAAGCCGAGGTCGAAGGACAGTTTGCCTGCTCGGCTGAGCTGATGTTTTCGATTGTCTCGAACGCTTGGATGCCGGGTGGCGACTCCAGCGTATTGCACTCGTAGTGCTCCATCCCACGGCCATTGTCCATCCAGCCGCGGATATCGGGAGGCATGCGGAGATCGGGCCGTATTGCATCGTCGGCGAACACGTCACGATCGGCACGCGTACGGTGCTCCAAGCGCACGTCGTCGTCAACGGCTGGACGGCCATCGGCGAGGATTGCAAGATCTATCCCTTTTCCACCATCGGCGCCGCTTCACAGGACCGCAAGTACGGGGGCGAACGGGCGTACACGAGGGTAGGTAACC
>JAFAQW010000272.1 GCA_019245995.1 Vulcanimicrobiota bacterium
TGCCCCCGCCCAAGATTCGCGTCGCCGCGGTTCAGGGCAATATCGCACAATCGTTCAAGTGGAACTACTTAAATCTCGCGGTGGAACGGTACTCATTGATGACGCGCCTCGCTGCCGCCGGCCGTCCGCAACTGGTCGCATGGCCCGAGACCGTCATCACGACCAACCTCAACGGCGATCCGGTGCTGCTTTATCGCTTTGAAAGTCTCGCTCGCGAGGTGCACGCGACGATCGTGGCCGGCAGCTTGCGGTGGACTCGCAAGAAGCTTTATAACGCGCTGTATGTTTTCTCTCCAAACGGTACGTACGTCACCTATGACAAGCGCGAACTGGTCCCGTTCGCCGAGTGGTTTCCGGGGCGGCGGTTCCTATGGTGGCTACCGTACGTGGCGTCGCTCAACGGCGGCTTGAACGCCGGCGCGGTCAACGGCGTCTATCCCACCGAGGCGCTGCCGATCGCGCCGCTCATCTGTTGGGAATCGGCCTTCGCCGAGTTGGCGTACGCGCAGGTTCGCGCGGGCGCCCAGCTCTTGGTCGTCAGTACCGACGACGCATGGTTCGGAACGACCTCGGGGCCCTACATGCACGCGCAGATCGCGCAACTGCGCGCGATCGAAACCGGCGCCTACGTGGTCCGCGCTGCCGCGACGGGAATTAGCGGAATCGTCGCACCCGACGGCACGTGGCAACGCCGCAGCCGCCTCGATTCCCAGACGATCGTCGACGGACGCGTCGGCCCCCGCGTGCCGACCCTCTTCGCACGAATCGGGCCGACCGCGATCGTGGAAATGCTCGCCGCGCTCTATCTCGTGCTGCTGTTGCTCGGAACGGCGAGGCGGCGTAAGGCTCGGGACTGATGCAACGCAAACGGCTATGGTATAAGCGCCTGGCCATCCTCGGCGGCGCGGCGCTGCTGACGTGGGTGATCGTGGAGATGGCGCTCGCCGGTCGCGGCACGCCGCCGCTGCCACCGGGACAGGCGCCCGTCGAGTTGCACGGCGGACACGTCCTCAACAACCACATCAGCACGCGATCCTGGTCGTTCGATTACGAACGAGCGCGTTTGTCGCCGGACGGAATGAGCGGCACCGTGGACGGCGTGCGCGACGGGGTCGTGTTTCGCAAAGGTAAGCCGTACCTGCGGATCTCGGCAGCGCACGTTTCGTTGAATCTGGCCTCACTCAACTTTACGGCCGCGGGAAAGGTGCACATCGAGCGCATCGGAGACCCTGAGAACCGCGCCTTCGACACCGATCTCGTGACGTGGACCAACGACGCCAAGGTCCTGCGGATGGATCACCCGAGTTACGTGCACTCCGGCGGTCAAACGCTACGCATCGACAAGATTGCCGTCAACTTCGACGACAACACGATCCACCTCGGCGCGATCAACGGCGGCGTCGATATCCATTAAAAGGAACTGGGGCCTACGTATCAGGCCCCAGTTTTTTCTTTGCTTCGGCGATGAGTTTTTTGACCTTTTGGCCGCCCTTGTGCCCGATCTCTTCGTAAAAGTCGGAGCCGTACTTTTCCTTGACGACCTTCCCGCCTTTTTGGCCTATGGATTCGTAGAACTCGACGCCGTGGCGATCGCGCGTCGCCTTTCCACCCTTTCGACCGATGTCTTCGTAAAACGTCGAACCGTAACGGTCGCGCACGGTGTCGCCGCCCTTTTTGCCGGCCTCGCGGACTGACATGTCGCGCTTAGCGGCATGGTTCGATTTGTCAGCCATCGGTCGTCATGGAACGCTACGACGCGATCGTTTTACGCTTCGGGCGCTGTCCGCCTTTCTGACCGATTACCTCGTAGAAGGACGGGCCGTACTTGCTCTTGGTCGCCTCACCGCCCTTACGGCCGATCTCTTCGTAAAATTCCGAACCATATTTCGCCTTCACGCGTTCGCCTCCACGGCGACCCGCTTCACGAACGCTCATACCGCCGCCTTGACCAGACTCTTGTGCCATTGTGATCCTCTCTGTCGGGGTGTAGCAATTACTCTTTCCCATACAAGCGCTCGGTAAACTAAAGAATCCCTGAGAAGGTTAGCCTTTCCTAAGAATTGCCCGCAACGAGCGCCGCGAAAACCACTTGCGTCTGTGCCGTCAGCCGATCGAGATCGCCATCGTTCTCGATGACGAAGTCCGCGCGAGGATAGGCCTCCTCTTGCGGGATCTGTGCAGCAATGCGGGCGCGTACGCGCGCTTCGTCCAGGTGGTCCCGTTTGACGATGCGGGCAATTCGGTCGTGCAGCGGCGCTGCGACCAAAATCGACTTGTCGACGAGTCGGTCGTACCCCGTCTCGAAGAGAAGCGGCACGACGTGCACGACGATTTGCTGCGGCTTCGCTTGGGCCTCGAGCTCCAGAGCGCGCCGCCGAATGTGCGGATGCAGTAGCGTGCCCAGCCGCGCGCGGGCCGCGGGATCGCCGAAGACGATATCCGCCAGTGCGGCGCGGTCCAGAACGCCGTCCCGAACGACGTGCGGCCATACTCGGACGATCTCGAAAAGCGCGTCGCCGCCGGGGGCCACGACCTCGCGCGCTATTTCGTCGGTGTCAACGATAAACGCGCCGAGCGCACGCAACACCGCCGTGACTTCGCTCTTTCCGGCGCCGATGCCACCGGTCAAGCCCACGCGCATGGCGCGCAGTTAGGCGGGCGGCTCTCCGATTGCAGGTTCCCTCGGGCCAAGGTCCTCGCCCTCTTCCTCGGCGGCGTACTGTTCGATCTCTTCGAGCGGAACGTCGGCCACGTGTTCGATCGAGGCGGTGATGCGTCGCGTGGCATGGTTGATGCTAAGCAGCGTCACTTCCACTTCTTGGCCCGCGGCGAACGTCACGGATGCGTCGAATTCGCCCTTCGGCACCATCGCCAGGATGCCGGGAATGACTTCCACGAGCAGGTAGTTGGGCGTTACCTTGACGATCTGCGCCTTCAACTTGTTGGTCTCGTAGAGCCGATCGGCGTATTGGTCCCACGGATCCGGGAGCGCGTGTTTGAGCGAAAGGCTGACCTTCTTCGCTTCGGGGTCGAACTTCATGATTTCCACGTGAACGACGTCGCCGATCTTCACCACTTCGGACGGATGCTTGATGCGGGCGTACGACAGCTCGCTGTTGTGGATCAGGCCGTCGATGCCGCCCAGATCCAC